>NZ_QZFV01000098.1:0-188267 GCF_003600245.1 Amycolatopsis panacis | reverse complement strand
CCACATATCGCCAAGAAACTCCTGCGTCCCGTTATGACGCAGATACATGCACGCGATCTCCACCGCCCGGTGCAATCCACACGACTTCGGCCGCCCGATCTTCTTATTCCACGGCTCGGTCAACGATTCACGGACTCGCCACACAAGCTCCTGCATCTGCGACAACATGAGGCCTGTAGTACGATGGTAGTGCAACGGTTCTCCCGGGTATTGAGAATTCTTTGGTCGGAACTCTCAAATTTTCTCGCGAGGACCGTTGCCTTTCTCGGTGACACGCCGGAGCGGATCAGCAATTCACGTAATTACTCACAATGGTTTTGAATAACGCTCCGAGATGTCGAAACCGGGATCCTGTTGCTCGGCGAGGGCGAGTAGCCGTGGCTTGGGATATGTCGCGGACAAGGCGTACACGTCGGTGAAGTCACGGGCTTCAGCACGGTCGAAGAGCGCTATGACCTTCTTGCCCGCAAGTTCTTCCCGATTGAAGGTCGGACCAAGGAAGGTCAACGTCGGCGGGCTGTGAGGTGGGGCGTCGAGCGCCAAGTCGAGCACGAGATCGTCCGGGCCGGTCACCACCAGCCGGCAGAACGTGGTGGTATCACGGATCCGGCGCACCTGCCAACCACGCGCTGCGGCGGTGGCTTCGAAGGCGTCCCGGGCGTCCGGCACATCGCCGCGGCCGGGACTGGCGAAGAAGTCCAAGTCCTGCGTCGGCCGGTTCGTCAGACGTTGTGCAACCAGTGCGGCGCCCCCGGCAAGCAGAAAGCCGTCGCTTTCCGGAAGCTCGAAGAACATCTGCGCAACAGTTACTTGAAACGGGGTCAGCGCTTCCGATGAGCTCACGTCAAGTGCTCATGCCGGGCGTTGTGGACGAGCGTCTCCCAGCCGGAGCGAACGTCGCGCGGAAGGACGAGCTCATCCCACAGATCCATCAGCAGCGCGCCGTCGATGTACTCGATGATGTGGTCGCCGGTGCCTTCTCGCAGCACGATCTCGTACAGCCGCGCCCGGTCCGCGCGCGCGGCGAGATCAAACCGGCGATCCGGTTCCGACCAGTTCAGCTCCACCGGCAGGACGACCGATGCGAATGCCTTGGCCAGTGGAAGCCGGGGTAGCGCGGAAGGAAGCGAGATCGAGCGACCTCCGGGAGCGGACTGCTCGTGGAAAACGATCCGGGATTCCAGCGCCAGCTCGAACCCCGCGCCGGCCAGTAGCCGTGTGACAGTGTCGAGGGTGGGGGACTTCCTGCCTCGTTCGTAAGCGGACAGCGTCGGCCGTGAGGTGCCCGCTCGCTGTGCCAGCTCGTGCTGGCTCAGCTCGGCCGCTCGGCGTGCTTCCGCCAGTAATTCACCAGTACGCATTTGTCCCACCTGAATCGCCCGACTTGAGCTGTGTACGTATCCGAAAGGATACCATGGTGAGGGCTCAATGTATCTCATGGGATACCTCGGTGATCGGCTGCCGGGAATCGGCCTGCGCGTACCCGGCCCGCCGCCACCATCTAGGCTCCCCTCCGGGCAATTCGGGCGCCGACCAACGGGAGCAGGCCGTGTCAGCTGGTGGGGGTAGCAAGGCGATCATCGCGGCGTTGTCCGCGAATGCCGGGATCGCGGTGGCCAAGTTCGCCGGGTTCCTGGTCACCGGGTCCTCTTCGATGCTGGCCGAGTCGGTGCACTCGGTGGCGGACACCGCCAACCAGGGGTTGCTGCTGCTGGGCAAGAAGTCCGCGCGGCGGCGGGCCACCCGTGAGCATCCGTTCGGGTTCGGGCGGGAGCGGTACTTCTACTCGTTCATCGTCGCTTTGCTGCTGTTCACGCTCGGTGCGGCGTTCGCGTTGTACGAGGGTGTCCACAAGGTGCTCGAACCGGAGCCGCTGGAGACGCCGCTGGTCGCGGTGATCATTCTGGTCGTCGCGATCTGCCTGGAGAGCTACAGCTTCGCCACCGCGATCGGCGAGGCGCGCGAGGTCAAGGGCGGGCTCGGCTGGTGGCGGTTCATCCGGCAGGCCAAGGAGCCCGAACTGCCCGTCGTGCTGCTGGAGGACGCCGGCGCGCTGGCCGGGCTGGTGCTCGCACTGGCCGGGGTCGGCCTTTCGGTGCTCACCGGCGACCCGGTGTTCGACGGGCTCGGCACCGTGGCGATCGGGCTGCTGCTCGGCGTGATCGCGGTGATCCTGATCGTGGAGATGAAGAGCCTGCTGATCGGCGAGGGCGCCACCGAGTCCGAGCTGGCCACCATCGTCGACGAGCTGGCCGCGGGCAAGGTCGAGCGGGTGATCCACATCCGCACCCAGTATCTCGGCCCGGACGAGCTGCTGGTGGCCGCCAAGCTCGCGCTGGTGCCCGGTCTCGACACCGGGCAGGTCGCCACCGCGATCGACGACGCGGAGACCCGGGTACGGGCGAAACTGCCGGTGGCCTCGTTGATCTACCTCGAGCCGGACCTTGATCGCACGCCCCGGTGACCTGCTGCGTATCGGCCCGGCGATCACCCGCTAGGGTGGCTGCCTGGTTACCTGAAGTCCTTGCAGGAGGTCA
This sequence comes from Amycolatopsis panacis, assembly GCF_003600245.1. Taxonomy (NCBI): domain Bacteria; kingdom Bacillati; phylum Actinomycetota; class Actinomycetes; order Pseudonocardiales; family Pseudonocardiaceae; genus Amycolatopsis; species Amycolatopsis panacis. Next base: position 185,730 of record NZ_QZFV01000098.1, on the reverse strand, counting down.
ACGTTGCCCGGCACAGGGTTGTGGCGCACCAAGTCGATCGAACAGTCGATCAGGGACACCGACGAGCCGGGCAGTCGGCTACGCCGGAACCTGAGCGCTTGGGATTTGACCGTATTCGGCGTGGCGGTGGTCGTCGGCGCCGGGATCTTCACGCTCACCGCGCGCACCGCGGGTGACTACGCCGGCCCGTCGGTGCCGGTCGCGTTCGTGATGGCGGCGATCGCCTGCGGGCTGGCCGCGCTCTGCTACGCGGAGTTCGCCTCGACGGTGCCGGTGGCGGGCAGCGCCTACACGTTCTCCTACGCCACGTTCGGCGAGTTCGTCGCGTGGATCATCGGCTGGGACCTGATCCTGGAGCTGGCCGTCGGTGCCGCCGCCGTGTCGAAGGGCTGGTCGGCCTATCTGCAGACGGTGCTCGGTTACCTCTTCGGCGAAGACGCCAAGACGGTGATCGACCTCGGCGGCGGGTTCCAGATCGACTGGGGCGCGCTGCTCGTGGTCCTGGCTCTGGTGACCCTGCTGGTGCTGGGGACGAAGCTGTCCTCGCGGTTCTCCATGGTGGTCACGGGGATCAAGGTCGCCGTGGTGCTGTTCGTGATCGTGTTCGGCTTCTTCTACATCAAGAGCGCCAACTACACGCCGTTCATCCCGCCGGGCAAGACCGCGGGTGGTGGTGAGACCGGCGTGGACGCTTCGCTGTTCTCCGTGCTCGCGGGTGGCTCCAGCAGCTCGTTCGGGGTCTTCGGTCTGCTGGCCGCGGCCTCGGTCGTGTTCTTCGCCTTCATTGGGTTCGACATCGTCGCGACCACCGCGGAGGAGACGCGCAATCCGCAGAAGTCCGTGCCGCGCGGCATCTTCGGCTCGCTGGCCATCGTGACCGTGCTGTACGTGGCGGTGTCGCTGGTGGTCGTCGGCATGACGCCCTACACCGACCTGGCCACATCCGCGGGCGACGGCAGCCACAAGACCCTCGCCACGGCGTTCTCCGCGAACGGCGTGAACTGGGCGGCGAACCTGATCTCCGTCGGCGCGTTGATCGGCCTGACCACCGTCGTCATGGTCCTGATGCTGGGCCAGATCCGGATCATCTTCGCGATGTCGCGCGACGGCCTGATGCCGCGCAGCCTCGCCAAGACCAGCGAACGCGGCACGCCCAAGCGCGCGACCATCGTGGTCGGCACGCTGGTCGCCGTCGGGGCCACCTTCTTCCCGGCCGACAAGCTGGAAGAAATGGTGAACGTCGGCACGCTGTTCGCGTTCATCCTGGTGTCCGCCGGGGTGCTGGTGCTGCGCCGCACCCGTCCGGACCTGCCGCGCGTGTTCAAGGTCAAGGGGGTCTGGGTGATCGCCCCGGTGGCCATCCTGATCTGCCTGTGGCTGATGCTGAACCTGACCGTCCTCACCTGGCTGCGGTTCATCGTGTGGATGGTGGTCGGTGTGGTGGTCTACTTCGCCTACGGCCGCCGCAATTCCCTGCTGGGCAAGCGGCAGCCCGGTGAACAGGCCGTGCCCGCCGAGGTAACGGAGAACTGAGGCCGGGGTCAGCGGGGCCGCGGCAGGTCGCTGAACAGCGAACCCTGCTCGCCGAGGGGCCGTACCTGCCCGGTACGGCCCAGCCCCGCGGCCATGGCCACGGCGTGGTCCCATTCCGGGTCCGCGACGTAATCGAGGTGCCGGAGCACACCGGGCGTCCAGCGGTGCCGTCCGTCCGGTGCGCGAAGCGGATCGGGCAGCCAGTGGTCGCCGCCCAGGACCAGGACGCCGGACGCTTCCGGGGTGGCTTCCAGCGGGCCGGCGCCGCCGGTCGGGAGGTAGCCGTCGCCCAGCAGGTGCCGGCCGCGGGTCTGGTGGCGCCAGGTGGTCACCCCGCCGCCGAAGATGTCCGTGCCCCGGCACAGCGCGCGCCAGCGCCCGTCGAGCTTGGCGAACAGCGTGGCCAGCGATTCCTGCGGCAGGACAGCGGGGAACGCGCGCTGATAGCCCCACTGCAGCGGGGAGCCGGCGGTGAGCAGCCCGAGTCGGCTCAGCTCGTCCTCCGGCAGCTCTTCGCTGAGCCGGGCGGCGGTGAGGACGGTCAGGACGCTGCCGAGGTTCAGTCCGGACAACACCACTCGCGTGCCGGGCTTGGCCAGGTGCTCCTTCACGCGCTCGGCCAGCTCGGGCACGACCTTGAGCGCGTAGCACGGCGGCACCCCGGGATGCGCTGCGCGCGGCCAGAACGACACGAGATCCGACAGCGCGCCCAGGTGCCTGCTGCGTTGCGGGGACCGCGCCGCCGAGTAGACGACCCGCAGCAGACCGGCCGCGAGCCCGCCGAGCGCGAACACGCCGACTGTCGACACCGGCGCCAGCCAGGGTGGCTGCTGCAGCCCGAACCCGAAGCGCACGATGAGCAGCGCAATCGCGCCAACGCAGAGGCCGAGCGACACGATCGTGGTCAGGTGGTGGAGGTGCCGGCGTTCCCAAGCCGACCTCGCCCAGGCGCGCGCGGCGTCCTGCTCCTGGCCCCGGTCGTGCTCCATCAGCCCGACGATCGGCGGCACCCCGCGGCGGCGCCGGCGCAGCGGCACGGCGATCGCGTACCCGGCGACCGAGACCAGCCCCATCAACGCGAGCCCGCCGCCCCACAGCGCGGTGACCAGGTCGTAGGTCTTGGGCAGCTGCAGATCGTCGGTGCCGAGGAGCTTGCGGATCGCGAACGCCAGCCCGGCGCCGAACCCGCCACCGAGCAGCCCGGCCAGCGCGACCACCGGCGCCGCGGCCCAGCCGCCGAGCCACGGCCGCAGCCGGTGCGGCCGGTCTCGCCAGGTCTTGCGGGCCAGCAGCGCGGCGGGCACGAGTACGAGTGCGAACAACGTGGTGATCACGACCAGTGCGGCGCCGAGACCTTCGACCGTGCCGTCGATGCCGGTACGGCGTTCTTTCGCCGGTACCGCCAGCAAAGCCGCCGCGATCGTCACCAGCGTGGCGAAGCCGATCAGGGTGCGCCGGGCGAGCCGGCCAGTGTCGTTGCCGACTGCGGCACCGATCAGTACCGCGAACACCAGCGCGAGCGTGCAGATCCACCCGATCAGCTGCGGCACCTGCTCCGGCGGCCGCAGCGGCCCGCCGAACAGCGGCAGCGCGATACAGGCCAGCGCGGCGACTGTGTGCAGCGCGGACATCCCGTGGACCTCGGGGTCGGCATGCAGTTGCAGCGGAACCCGTTTGCGTGCGCTGCGCGCGCCACCGCGCACGTGCCAGTTCGTGGACGAGATCCGATGCAGCACGTACACCAGCACCAGCAGGGCGGCCACCCCGGCGCCGATCCGCAGCGGCTCCGCGCGCAGCCCGCTGGGCACCCAGCTCAGACAGGCTTTGCCGGGGGCGAGGCATTGGGTCGCGACGAGGTCGATCACCATGGCCGACACCTGACTGATCAGCAGCATCGTGAGCAGTACCGCGATGATCCGCAGCAGACCGCGGCAAACCCCGCCCAGCCTGCGCGCGCGGTGGACCGGCGGGAGCATCCAGAACGCGACGTTCGCCAGCGAGAACGGGAACAGCAGCGCCCAGACCGCCTTCGCCGCACCGCCGGAGGTCATGCCGGTCCACAAGTACCCTTCGAGGGTGCGCGGGATGGACCGGCCGAGCGCCGGGACGACCGGACCCGGTGCGGGACGGCGGAGCCGGTCGGACGGGCGCACCACCCGGCCGAGCCCGTCGCCCGCCACGTCCACCGTCGACACCGCGTCGAGCAGGGTCTCCCCGCTCGTGCCGACCAGACCGGCCACGCGCAGCTCGACGATGCGGGTGTCGGGACCGGGGAGCGGGGCGGGCACGGTGGTCTCTCCTCATCCGATCGAGTTGGGGCCGAGCCGACAACGGTACTGTTCAAGTGCCATCAAACCTTGGAGGAACCGCACTATGACCCCCGAAAGCGTAGTGAAGCGGCACGACACCCGGGGCGGCATCGAATTCGCCGTCGCGGATCTGGACGCCGCCGAGTTCGGACGGAAGGAGATCCGCCTCGCCGAACACGAGATGCCCGGCCTGATGGCGCTGCGCCGTGAGTACGCCGAGGTTTACCCACTGCGCGGGGCACGGATCTCCGGGTCGCTGCACATGACCGTGCAGACCGCCGTGCTGATCGAGACGCTGGTCTCCCTCGGTGCAGAGGTGCGCTGGGCCTCGTGCAACATCTTCTCCACCCAGGACCACGCCGCCGCGGCGGTCGTGCTCGGGCCGCACGGCAGCGCCGAGGAGCCCAAGGGCGTGCCGGTGTTCGCCTGGAAGGGCGAGTCCCTGGAGGAGTACTGGTGGTGCACCGAGCGGATGCTCACCTGGGACGGCGAGGGTCCGAACATGATCCTCGACGACGGTGGCGACGCGACGATGCTCGTGCACAAGGGCGCCGAGTACGAGAAGGCGGGCGTGGTGCCGGCTGCCGACGCCGACGACCCCGACGAGTGGAAGGTCTTCCTGGAGCTGCTGCGCGCTTCGGTCGCCGCGGACGGCTCGAAGTGGACCACGATCGGCGCCGGCGTGCGTGGCGTCACCGAGGAGACCACCACCGGCGTGCTCCGGCTCTACCAGCTGGCCGCCGCGGGTGAGCTGCTGTTCCCGGCGATCAACGTGAACGACGCGGTGACCAAGTCGAAGTTCGACAACCGCTACGGCATCCGGCACTCGCTGGTGGACGGCATCAACCGTGGCACCGACGTGCTGATCGGCGGCAAGGTCGCGGTCGTCTGCGGCTACGGCGACGTCGGCAAGGGCGCCGCGGAGTCACTGCGCGGCCAGGGCGCGCGGGTGATCGTGACCGAGATCGACCCGATCTGCGCGCTGCAGGCCGCGATGGACGGCTACCAGGTCAAGCGCCTGGAGAACGCGCTGCCCGAAGCGGACCTCGTGATCACCACCACCGGCAACAAGGACGTGGTGATGGTCGAGCACATGGCGAAGATGAAGCACCAGGCCATCCTCGGCAACATCGGGCACTTCGACAACGAGCTGGACATGGCCGGGCTGGCCCGGTACCCGGGCATCCGCCGGGTGACCATCAAGCCGCAGGTCGACGAGTGGGTGTTTCCGAACGGCAACACCATCATCGTGCTGTCCGAGGGTCGCCTGCTCAACCTCGGCAACGCGACCGGGCACCCCTCGTTCGTGATGTCGAACAGCTTCTCCAACCAGGTGATCGCGCAGATCGAGCTGTTCACCAAGCAGGCGGAGTACGACAAGGAGGTCTACCGCCTGCCGAAGAAGCTGGACGAGAAGGTCGCCCGCATCCACCTGGACGCGCTCGGCGGCGAGCTCACCAAGCTGACCAAGGAGCAGGCCGAGTACATCGACGTGGACGTCGAAGGCCCGTTCAAATCGGAGCACTACCGCTACTGATGCACTGCCGAAAACCGCCCCGGATTCGTTCCGGGGCGGTTTTTTGTCGGCATATGAAAACGGTGATAACCCTATTGGGTGATAGGCTATCATGGCGGGGTGAGACAATTGATCACCCGTATCGACGACGAGCTGCACGCCCGGCTGAAGGCGCGCGCCGCGGCCGAGGGACGCACGCTCAACGACCTGGTCACCGAGGCCCTGCGGGGCGTGCTCGCGCAGGAGGAGAGTCCGCGGCAGTGGAAGGAAAGGCTGCTGGCGGAAGGGAAACTGGTCTCGTTCGTACCGGCCCGAGAACCGATCGGGCTGGACGAGCTGGAGCGGCGGTCGCAGGGCTGGGGCACTGCGGTCAGCGAGGCACTCGACTGGACGAGGGGGGACCGGTGACCGTCTACTACGCCGACACGAGTGCGGTGGTGAGCGCCTTCGTCGCCGATGAGCCACAGCATTCCGAGCTGCGCGAGTTACTGTTCGGTGGCGACCACCGGGTGCTGACCAGTGAGCTGACCCGAATCGAATGGGCGAATGTGATGACGGCGGCGGAACGTACCGGCCGGATTCCCGATGCCTGCGAGTTCCTCGATGAATTCGACGCGCTCGGTCGTGATGCCGCGCTGGGCCTCATTCCGTTCCGCCCGGCGCGCGTCTTCCGCCCGGCACAGCGGCTGGTCGCCGAGAATCACCCGTTGCGCACCCTTGGCGCACTTCATCTCGCCGTGGCCATGCACGAGACCGCGGATCTGACCGGCGGTGAGCCGATCACCCTGGTCACCCGGGACGAGCGGCAGGCCGACGCCGCGAAGGCCAACGGGTTGCTCGTGTACTGAGGCCGGCACGGTGCCCTCTCTCCGGTGCGCCCGGCAAATCGGGCAGGGCTTCCCGGCCCTTTCGGACAGAATGATCGGCCTGGCCGGTCATGGTCGGGCGGTATTCCTTGCCGAGCCGGACGCGCCGGTCGAAGGATCGTGCTCGTCCGGGCTTCCGGGCGTTTCCACCGGTCAGAGAGGTGTGCTCAGGGATGCGCAAAGTGTGGATGGCATTGGCGGTCGCCGCCGCGGCGACAGTGATGGTCGCTCCGGCGGCGTCCGCGGGGACGAACTACCCCGCCGGAGTGTTCCCCAGCATGGACGCCGCGAGGGCGAGCTGTGACGCCGGGGTTGCCCAAGGACGCTGGAAGGCGTGCAGTTACCAGCCGCTCCAGGGCGGGCAGGCCCAGTTGTGGGTCTTCATCTGACCGGAGGAGGTCAGTTCCACTCTACCGCGATACCGGACAGTCCAGGTCCGGTATCGCGGAAGTAGCCGCTGGTCACCCCGCCGGTGTCGCAGGCGAGTTCCTCCGCCTCCACCGGCAGGGCGTCGTCGCGGGCGCGGACCTCGCGAGTGCAGCGGGCGGGCATCGCCGCCGGCGGGAACTGCAGCTGCAGCAGGTAGCTGGCGCACTGGTCGCGCAGCATCCGGTAGTAGCCGGGGAACAGCGCGGCCGAATCGTCGTGCACCTCGAAGCAGAACACGTGGATGTCGCCCTCGCCGAGCTTGCGGTCGAACAGCAGCTCGGTGGCCATCGTCTCGCTTTCGGGGTGCCGGCGGATCCGGCCGACCCGGCAGCCCTCCGCGGTGCGCACCTCGACGTCGCCGATCCGGCAGCCGGGATCCCCGTTGTACACCGTGACGTACCGGTCCGGCCCGTGCCGCCGGGCGCGGGTGACCAGCCGGGTGCGGATGCTGACCTGGTGCCGGTGCTCGTCCACGGTGATCTGATCGTGCACGGCGAGCATCTCCAGATCGGCGTTGGAATGCTGGGCAGCGGGCGCCACGCCCAGCTCGTCGAGCAGCTGCTCGACGATCGAGCCCATCCCGCCGGAGCGCAGATCGTGGAACGAGGCGGCGGCCTGGTGCCCGCGCGGCCGGGCGGTGCGCGGGCCGATCAGCACCACCAGCGCATCGGCGGGCAGCTGCAGCACCGATTCGAGGGCGCGGACCGCGGGCAGCGCCTTGGGTACCTCCGGCTGGCGGAGCCCGCGTTGCCAGTAGCTCAGGGTCGACTGTCCGATGTGGACGCCGCGGAGCGCGAGGTGCGCCCGCAGCCGCGCCAGTGACAGGCCGCGGTGCGCGATGGCCAGCCGCAGTGCCAGGTGGAACTCGCCGGTGCGCAGCGCTTCGGCCAGTTCGGGCGGCACCTCACCGGGACCACGCTTGCCAGGTTCGATGATCAGTGGGCCTTCCCCGTTCTCATGCCGTCGCGGTCCCGCCGCCGGCCGGTCGCACGGCGGGCGTGAACACTCCGGAATGTTCACGGTAGCAGTGCACAGCGTCCCTTCCGACGACAGTTCGGTGGGCCTGGCCACGGCGGCCGGGCCGTTCCGTGTTCCGGCGCCACCCCGGAATGTCCCCGCGGCCGCGGCGGCATCTTGCTCTCGGTGACCGCGTTGTTCCACTGTGGTGATCACCGAAGGCCAGATCGGTGGGAGGTTTCCGTGCCGTGCTGAGGAAGAAGCAGGAAACCGGGGATTCCGGCAGACCGGTCCGTCCGAAGCGAAACCGCTTGACCCGCACATTGCTGCTCGCTCTGCTGACGGGCGCGGCGTTGTTCGCGGCGGCTCCTGGTGCGCGCGCGGCGCAGCCCACCGGCCATTCTCGCCAGTCCGCGCCGTACGCCTCGGTGGGTGAATCCCATCCCCGCCTGGTGACCGGAGGCGGTGGGCAGGAGTCACCGGAACCGCCTGACGACAGCTGGATCTCGTTGCTCGCGCTGGTCGGCCTGCTCGTCGCCGCTCCGCTGGGCTACCTGGCCTACACCCGGCGGGAAGCCGCTTAGCCCGGCAGGTCATGTCCTAGGCTGAAGGCTGTGGGGCAACTGGTCGTTATCGAAGGTCTGGACGGCGCGGGCAAGCGGACGCTGTCCGACGGGCTCACGGCTGCGCTGAAGGAAGCCGGGGCGAGTGTCGCGGGGCTGGCGTTCCCGCGCTACGGCCGAAGCGTGCACGCCGACCTGGTGCGCGAAACGCTGCACCGGGGGCACGGCGATCTCGCCGACTCGGTGTACGGCATGGCCATGCTCTACGCCCTCGACCGCAGCGGTGCCGCGGACGAGATCCGCGAACTGCAGGCGGCCAACGACGTCGTCCTGCTCGATCGGTACGTCGCATCCAATGCCGCGTACGCCGCGGCCCGGCTGCGTCAGCACGCGGACGGCGAGGTCGTGCGCTGGGTGTGGGACCTCGAAGTGAGCCGGTTCGCGCTGCCCCGGCCGGATGCGCATCTGCTGCTGCGGGTCAGCCCGGAGGTCGCGGCCGAGCGTGCGGAACGCCGTGCCGAAGCGGATTCCGCACGCACCCGCGATGCGTTCGAGACCGACGATTCGCTCCAGCTGCGGTGTGCCGGGGTGTACGACGAACTCGCCGCGGCCGGCTGGCTCGCGCCGTGGCACGTGCTCGACGGGGTGGCCGGTGTCGATCTGCCGACGCTGGCGAAGTCGCTGCTCGGCTGAAGACCCAGGGTCTGTTTTACGTCCGTTGGACAAATGTGCAACACGAGCGTAGGCTGTTCTCCATGACTGCGACCATAGGCTTCCGGCCCACCGAGGAGGACGACCTCATCATCAAGGCCGCGATGCAAAGCGGCGAGCACAAAAGCGACGTGATCCGGCGCGCGCTGCGGCTGCTGGCCGAAGAGGTCTGGGTCAAGCAGGCGCTCGCCGACGCCCGGCGGCTCAGCGGCGAGGACCTCTCCGCCGAACGGGATGCTTGGTGATCCGGGGCGCGGTCTACCGGGTCGATTTCGGTACTGCCAAACGAGGTCATGAGCAGCGCGGCAAGCGCTACGCGGTCGCGCTGAGCCCCGGTTCGATGCCGTGGAGCGTGGCGACGGTCGTGCCGACGTCCACGAGCGCACAGCGGGCGATCTTCCGCCCGGAGCTGGAAGTGCTGGGCACGAAGACGCGGTTCCTCGTGGACCAGATCCGCACGATCGACGTCGCCCACGTACACGGCGACCCGGTCGCATATCTGGGCCGGGAGGAGCTGGCGCAGATCGAGGAAGCTGCCCGGCATTACCTCGGCCTGTAACTCATTCGTTGCCCCGCAACGGTTCCGCGGCCACCTTCGCCTTGCGGCGCTGCCCCGCGCACTCGATCTCCACCGGTGTCCGCGGCCTGGTGTATTCCACCGGAAGCCAGGCGTGGGCGAGGTTCTTGCCGAGCGTGTAGCCGTACGCCGCGCTCGTGACGTATCCCGCGGGGCGGCCTTCGGCGTACACCGGTTCCTTGCCCGCCAAGACGAAAAGCGGGTCTTCGACGATCAGGCACACCAGTTTCCGGCTCACCGTCGCGGGAGAACGTTCGCGCAGGGCGTCCCGGCCAAGGAAGTAGCCCTTGTCCATCCGCACCAGATAGCCGAGGCCGGCCTCGTACGGATCGTGTTCTGTGGTCACGTCGACCCCGCACTCGAGGCGCCCCTCTTCGAGCCGCAGGCTGGTCAGCGCGATCTGCCCGGCGGCGACGATCCCGTGCGGCCGCCCGGCCTCGCGCAGCGTGTCCCACAGCCGCCGCCCGAGGTCCGCGCTCGTGTGCAGTTCCCAGCCCGCTTCGCCGATGTCGGATCCGCGGATCGCGAGCAGCGGCACATCCGCGACGTAGGTCCGCCGCGCCCGGCGGGATGAGTCCATCGTGGACAGTTCCGGCAACACCTTCCGGGCGAGCGGTCCCCACAACCCGATGCAGCAGTTCCCGGACGTGGTTTCGCGCAGCTGCACGGCCCCGTCCCTGGGCAGGTGGCGGTACAGCCAGTCGATGTCGAGCTGGCTGTGCACCTGTACTCCGAACAGCTCCGCGCCCAGCCGGGCCACGGTCAGTTCGCTGCGCACGCCGCCGTCCTCGCCGAGCAGCAAGGTGCTGGTGACCGTGCCCGGCGCGCGGTCGAGCTGATTGGTCGTCAGCGTCTGCAGGAACGGCAGCGCGCCGGGGCCGGTGATCTCCAGCTGTCGTCGCGGGGTCAGGTCGAACATCGCCACCCGGCTGCGCGCGACGAGTGCTTCCGCCCCGCCGATCGGGGACAGTTCCTCCTCGCGCCGCGGGACTCGGGAGATCTCCGGCAGCCGTTCGTTGGCGCCGTACCACTGCGGCCGTGCCCAACCGTCGCCTTCGCGGAAGCTTGCTCCCAGTGCGACTTCGCGTTCGTAGAACGGGGAAGTCCGCCGTGGCACCGCCTGCTGCGCCGAGCGCGCGAGCGCGGCCGCGACGCAGCGTGCCCGCAGGCTGTCCGGCGCCAGCTGCAGCCGGTCGAACCGGGCGAGGTCGACCGAGTGCAGTGCGAGGTGGGCCTGTCCTTCCACGAGCCATCGCGCCAGTTCCCTGGCCACCCCGGCGGACCAGGCGGTGCCGAGTGCCTCGGCCACCCAGAACCCGTCCAGATCGGGATGCTCACCCAGCAGCGGCAACCCGTCCGGGGTCATCGGGCACGGCCCGGACGCGCCCTGTTCGACCTTGCCGTTGGCGAGCGCCGGGATCAGTTCGGCCGCGCGCGCCCACCCCGGTTCGAACCCGGCCGGGCTGAACCGCCCGGCATCCGGCCGGAACGCGGTCACCCCGAGCCGGTCCACGTGCTCGCGGAAACACAGCCCCGCGTCCGGATGGCCGAGCACCGGCTTGCCCGCTTCGGTGAAGTCGTCGTTCTGCCCGGCAAGCTCGGGTAGCGGCGTGCTGCGAGCGTGCTCCCGCACCACCGGGACCACCGGCACCGGCAGCTCCACCAACGCACCCAGCTCCGGTCCCCGCACCCCGGCGCACGAGATGACCACGTCGGCGCGGAACCGTTCGGTCTCGGTGCGAACCGCGGTCACCCGCCCGCCGCCGCGGACGATCTCCACGACCCGTTGCCCGGAAAGGAATCGCGCCCCACGCTCGGCTGCCCGGCGCGCCTGTGCGGTCGCCGCGCGGGCCGGATCGGCCAGGCCGTCTTCCGGCACGTGCAGGCCGCCCGACAGCTTCACCGGATCCAGCAGCGGATGCAGCTGCGCGCATTCGGCCGGGGAACGCAGGTAGCTGCGTACTCCCCAGGACGTGGCCCAGCCATGCTGCCTGCGCAACGCGGTCAACCGCTGCGGGGCGGTCGCCAGAACCAGGCTGCCGACCGGCTGGAAGCACCAGCCACCGTTGACGGTCAGCGCGCTGTACTTCTCCACGGTGTACTTCGCGAACTCGGTCACGGTGCGGTCCGGATGCGTGCGGAACACCAGCCCGTGATCAAGCGTCCCGGCGTCCGGTTCCAGCGCCAGCACGGTCACGTCGGTCCAGCCCGCCGCGGTGAGTTCGTCGGCGACCGCGCAGCCGAGCAGACCGGCGCCGAGCACGACCACACGCGGTCGAGGTGCCATCAACGGGACCTTCCTGCCGGCCGGGCACGCGCGGAGCCGGTTCGGGGGATCAGGCATGCTGAACGGCCCGCCGGGGACGGGCTGCGTTGCGGAGGGGGATGGGTGGTGCGTTCTCCGGCACCAAAAGTGCGGGATCCGGGCCGCGCTGTCAAGAACGCGGACGCGGCGGCCGGGTCCGGTCAGCGTGCGAAATAGCCCAGTTGCGAGGAAAGTTCCCGCGCCGCTTCGGTCATCGGCTGCACGATCTGGCGAATCCGCTGCCTGGACAGCCGGTAGGACGGGCCGGAGGCGCTCATCGCCGCGACCACCTCGCCGCCCGGCCCGCGGACCGGCACCGCGACCGCGTGCATGCCCAGCTCCAGCTCCTCGAACGAGGCGGCGTAGCCGTCCTCGGCCACTCGCTCCAGCTCCGCCTCCAGCTCGCCGGCGTCCACCGTGGTGCGCGGGGTGTACTGCTCGAGGTCCGGCCCGAGGACCCGCTTGCGGTCCGCGTCGTCCATCGCGGCGAGCAGCACCTTCCCACTGGAGGTGGCATGCAGCGGGGTGCGCTGGCCGGTCCAGTTCTGGGTGGTGATCGCGGCCGAACCTCGGGCCTGGCTGAGATTGATCGCCACCCCTTCGTCGGCGATCGCGATGTTCACCGTCTCGCCCAGTTCCTCGGCCAGTGCCTGGCAGGTCTGCCTGCCGAGCTTGGCCAGGTCCATCCGGCCGGTGGCGGCACCGGCCAGCCGGACCACCCCGAAGCCGATCACGTACTTGCCGCGCTCGCCGAGTTGCTCCACCAGCCCGTGCGACTCCAGGACGCTGAGCAGCCGCGACGCGGTCGACTTGTGCACCCCGAGTTCCCCGGCGATCTCGGTGATGCCGGACTCCCCGTTGCGGGCGAGCAGCTCCAGCACGGTGATCGCGCGGTCGACCGACTGAACTTGGCTGCCCGTTGCGTTGCCCGAGTCCTGGTTCCGCATGGCGCAACAGTAACCGTTCGGGCGCGTACTGTTCGGCTGAGCGGGCGAATCTGTCCGCGAACGCCGTCCGGGCAGGTCCGGATGGCCTAACCCGGCCGCCGATCCTGATCTTTCCGGTGCCCGGCCGCGCGGGTCGGGCGCGCGCACGTGGGCGAGAGTGCGAACATGTGCACATGAAGGCACGTGTCTTGGTGGTCGACGACGACCCTGCACTCGCGGAGATGCTCACCATCGTGCTCCGTGGCGAGGGGTTCGACACTGCGGTGGTCGCGGACGGTTCCCGCGCGCTGCCCGCGTTGCGCGAGCTCAAGCCGGACCTGGTCCTGCTCGATCTCATGCTGCCCGGCATGAACGGCATCGACGTCTGCAAGGCGATCCGCGCGGAGTCCGGCGTGCCGATCGTGATGCTGACCGCCAAGAGCGACACCGTGGACATCGTGCTCGGGCTCGAGTCCGGCGCCGACGACTACGTGGTCAAGCCGTTCAAGCCGAAGGAACTGGTCGCCCGGGTGCGGGCGCGGATGCGCCGTACCGAGGCCGAGCCCGCCGAATCGCTCACCATCGGCGATCTGGTCATCGACGTGCCCGGCCACGAGGTCACCCGCGAGGGCAAGGCGATCCCGCTGACCCCGCTTGAGTTCGACCTGCTGGTCGCGCTGGCCCGCAAGCCCCGCCAGGTGTTCACCCGGGAGGTGCTGCTGGAGCAGGTGTGGGGCTACCGGCACGCGGCCGACACCCGGCTGGTCAACGTACACGTCCAGCGGCTGCGCTCGAAGGTGGAGAAGGACCCGGAGCACCCCGAGGTGGTGCTGACGGTGCGTGGTGTCGGCTACAAGGCTGGTCCGCCGTGATCCTGCGATGAAACCGCTCGCGGGCCGGCTCTCCTCCGCCGTCCGCGCCACCGGCCGCCTGCTGCGGCGGCTGGTGGTCTTCGCACGGCGCCGAGCCGTGGCATGCAACGAGCTATGGCGGCATTCGCTGCAGTTCCGGGTGACCATCTCGACCCTCGCGTTGTCCTTCGCCGTGGTGTTCGTGCTGGGCATGGTCCTGCAGAACCAGATCACCGAACGGCTGCTGGACACCAAGCGCAAGGCCGCCATCGAACAGACCCAGTCGCTGGCCGACACCGCGGCGCGGGAGCTGGTCGGCGTCGGCGGCGAATCGCCGGACGCGTTGCACACGCGGCTGGAGAACGCGCTGAAGAAGCTCTCGTCCGTGGGGTCGTCGCCGAGCGGCGCGGGGGCGGGCACCTTCGAACCGGTGCTCGCCAGCGTCGAGCCCGGCCAGCCCAACGCCGACCCGATCTACGTCGGGCCGTTCTCGTCGGTTCCGGTGCAGCTGCGCGAGTTCGTGGAGAACAACGCGTTCTCCCGGCTGGAGCACACCGTCGTCGGGGGAGACGGATCGCGCACCACGTATCTGATCGTCGGCACCCCGCTCAACACCGTCGCCACCCCGATGCAGCTGTACCTGCTGTTCCCGCTGACCGGTGAGCAGAACACCGTGTCCACCGTGCAGAACACGCTGCTGGTCGGCGGGCTGGTGCTGCTGCTCCTGCTGGCCGGGATCACCAACCTGGTGGTCCGGCAGGTGGTGCGGCCGGTCCGGCAGGCGGCCGCGGCGGCCGAGCAGTTCGCCGGCGGGGATCTCGACCAGCGCCTCGCCGTGGTCGGTGAGGACGACGTGGCCAAGCTCTCGGTGTCCTACAACCGGATGGCCGCCAGCATCCAGCGCCAGATCCGCCAGCTGGAGGAGTTCGGCGGGCTGCAGCGGCGGTTCACCTCCGATGTGTCGCACGAGCTGCGCACCCCGCTGACCACCGTGCGGATGGCCGCGGACGTGCTGCACGCCTCGCGCGAGCAGTTCCCTGCCGGGCTGGCCCGTTCCACCGAGCTGCTGGTGGACGAGCTGGACCGGTTCGAGGCGCTGCTCGGCGACTTGCTGGAAATCAGCAGGCTGGACGCGGGCGTGGAGGAACTGGCCGCGGAGTACATCGACGTGCGGCCGATCGCGACGCGCGCGGTCGAGCAGGTCCGGGTACTCGCCGCGGGCACCGGCAGCGAGGTACGGCTGGTGCTGCCGGACGAGGACGCGGCGGCCGAGGTGGACGCGCGCCGGGTCGAGCGGATCCTGCGCAACCTGCTCGCCAACGCGGTCGACCACAGCGAGGGGAAGCCGGTGGTGCTCACCGTCGCGGCGGACGAGACGGCGGTGGCGGTCACCGTGCGGGACTACGGCGTCGGCCTGCGGATGGGGGAGTCGGACCTGGTGTTCAACCGCTTCTGGCGGGCCGATCCCTCGCGCAACCGGCGTACTGGCGGGACCGGCCTCGGCCTGGCGATCAGCCAGGAGGACGCCCGGTTGCACGGCGGCCTGCTCGACGCGTGGGGCGAGACCGGGCACGGTGCTTGCTTCCGCTTGGTGCTGCCGCGCCAGCAGGGAATGCCGCTCGACGATGGGCCGCTGGCGCTGCCGCCCGCCGACGCCGTTTCGGAGATTACGCTCTCGCCCTCGTCGCTGCTGGAGCTGCAGCCGGAGCCGGAGGTGATCCTGCCCGAGCCGGAGCAGGCGAACCCCGGCAATGCGGATCGGGAGGGGGTCGGCCGGTGAGGCGGGTGCTGCTGGCAGTGGCCTGCGTGCTGCTGCTCGCCGGGTGCGCGAACGTGCCGCAGGAATCGCAGCCGGTGGTGGTGTCCCCGGAGGGGGCGAAACCCCAGCCGAACGAGGTCGTGCCGCCGGATCCGGGGCTGGACGCGCTGTCCATCGTCCGCCAGTTCGTCCGGGCGTCGGCCGATCCGCGCTCGAACAACGCGGCCGCCCGCGCCTACCTGGAGGACCGGCTGCGCACGCCGTGGCATCCGAGCCGGGCGATCACCATCATCGACAACACGTTCAGCACCGTCTACAACGACGCTTTGCCTCCGACGCTGGCCCCGGGGCAGCCGTCGGACCCGAACGTCCGCACGATCTCGGTGCGCGGTTCGGTCCTCGGCACGCTGAGCGCGGACAGTGCGTTCATCCCCAGCTCCGGCACGGCCGAGCCGACCTTCCAGGTGCGCAAGCAGGCGGACGGGCAGTGGCGGATCTCGGTGCCGCCACCCGGTTTGCTGATCACCGACGACGATTTCGACGCGAACTACAACTCCGTCGCGGTGAGCTTCTACTCGCCCGAATCCGCGACCTTCGTGCCGGATCTGCGTTACGTCGGCGCGAAACCGCAGTCCGGGCTGCCCAGCCGGGTGATGGATCTGATCCTGCAAGGCCCCTCCGCCGGGCTGGCCGGTGCGGTCAAGAACCTGCTCGGCGACCAGGTCACCCTCGAGACGAACGTGAAGAACAACGACGACGGTTCGCTGCTGGTGCATCTGTCCGGGCTCACCGGGGCCGGCCCGGAGACCCGGTCGCTGATCGCCGCGCAGATCGTGCTCTCCATGCAGACCGTCACGTCCACTCGCATCCGGCTGCTGGCGGACGGCACCCCATTGGTCCGCGATCACGAGTACTGGCGCGCCAGCGACGTGCCCGCCTACAGTGCGGCCACGTCACCGAGCCCGGATCTGCCCGGACTGATGACAGTCGACGGGCGTATCCGCTCACTCGCCGACGGCGGCCCGATCCCCGGCCCCGCCGGCAGCGGCTCATTCAGGGTGGTCAGCGCCGCACAGTCGATCGACGGGAAACGGCTGGCCGTCGTCGAACAGAACGGTGACCGCGTCAGCCTGCGCGTCGGCGATTTCGGCCGGGACATGCCGCAGGTCGAGCTGGGGGGCGGTTCGCTCAGCCGCCCGACCTGGCGTACCGCGCCGACCGGAGCCGGCCCGTCCGGCGAGGTGTGGACCGTGGTGGACCACACGATCATCGCCCGCATGGTGCTCGATCCCGGTGGCCGCTGGCAGCGCCAGAGCGTGAACGCGAACGACCTGCTGGCCCTGGGCCCGATCGATGCCCTGCGCCTGTCCCGCGACGGCGCCCGCGTCGCCGCGATCGTGCGCGGCCGGCTGGTCGTGGCGGCCGTGGTCCGCACCGGAGATGCGGTGACCCTGCGCGAGCCCCGCGTCCTCCAGCCCGCCGCGCTGGCCGATGTGGTGGACGTCGACTGGGGTTCCACTCCGGACACCCTGGTCGCGGTCACCTCCTCGATCTCGCAGCCAGTGCGGCGGATCTCCCTGGACGGGCGGCGCATGGACACCTTCAACAGCTCGAACCTGACCGCCCCCGTCCGCGCCGTGACCGCCGCCCCGAGCCGCCCGATCGTGGTAGCCGACGCCGGTGGCCTGTGGAACGCCACCGAACTCGGCGAGGTCTGGCGCCCACAGGCCCACACCCTGGCGAACGCGGACCCGTTCTATCCGGGGTGACTTTCGCTGTTTCGCTGCCGGTGAACATCTTTTCGTTCGAAACTTTCAGTAGTCAGGTGCATACTGAGAGTTATGTTGCTTGATCTGCTCTTGCCCACCCGTTGCGCCGGCTGCGACACCCGCGGCGCTGCTGTGTGCTCCGGCTGCACCCGTGAGTGGTCTTCCCTCGCTGAGGTGACCCGGCCCCTGCTCACCGTCCCCGCCTACGCTCTTGCGCCCTACCGCGGCATCGCGAAACGCATCCTGCTCGCCTACAAGGAGCGTGGCCGCCGAGATCTGGCTCCGTCGCTGGGCTGGGCCTTGGCCGTCGCCCTGGTCGCCCTCCCGCGCCTGGGTGCCCTTCTCTTGCCGGCAGGCCGGAACCGCGCGTCCCGTCTCTTGCCGACGGGCCGAATTCTCGCTTCCCGTCTCCGGCCAGGAGGCAGCCGTCCCACGTCCCCTCTTTCGTCAACAGGACACTCTCCCGTGCCCTCGCTCTCGTCAGCGGGCTGCCCTCCCGCGCCCCTTCTTTCGTCAACAGGTCGAATTCTCTTGTCAACAGGCAGCCCTCCCGTGGCCCCTCTCTCGCCAACAGGTCGCCCTCTCGCGTCCCCCGCTACTCGTCACCCGGATCGATTCCGGAACCAGACTCGCCCGTCCCTCTGCCTGATCCCGGTGCCCAGCCGCCGTCCTGCCGCCCGAGCCCGAGGCGGTCCGCATATGCGGCGAATCGCCGAAGAAGCCGCCCGCCACCTGAGCAATACCCTCGTCGCACCCGCGCTGACCCTGTCCGGCGGCCGGGACTCCGTCGGCCTCACCCCGGACCAGCGAGCCCGGAACCTGCACGGACGCGTGCACTTCATCCCCGCCCGACGCCCGCCGCCGAACACCCGAGTCCTCCTTGTCGACGACGTGATCACCACCGGCACCACCTCCGCCGCCTGCGTGACCACCCTGGCTGCCGCGGGTATTCCGGTGGCCGGTGTCGTCGCCCTCCTCAGCGCGGGCTGACTGCTTCGGACTTGCTTCGGGGTCTGCTTGCCGGCTGACTTCGAGGGTCTGCTGTCGGTTTCTTTCGTCGGGTCGCTCCGTCGGGTCGCTTCGTTGGCTTGCTTCGTTCGGCGGCCTCGCCGATGTCTGTGAAGGGACCCTTCACGGACTCTGAGTCCGTGAAGGGTCCCTTCACAGCCATCCAATCCGGACCTCCGGCGGGCCGGTTGCCCACGGCGGGTCGGCTCTTCGCCAGTCCCACGGACTTCGTCACCCGGCTTTCGCTGCCTCGCTACCCACGGCCCGCCCCTGTCCGCCCACCACCCACCACCTACCGCCCCGCCTCAATGGCTTTATCAGCCCCGTCCGGCTCGTCGTCACCATCCGCACCACCAACCACCCGGGTGACCACCACACAACGCCACGGTGAACGTCACCTACACGAGTGATGTCGACGGGGAACCAGCCGTTGCTGCCGCCCGTTGTCCGAGCATGCGGGTCAGGAACGGAATCACTCCGCCGACCGGGCGCTTGACCGGGGTGGCGGCTGCGTCGGAGGGGGCCGTCACCCTCGGCGTCCGAGGCACGGAGCCGTTGCGCCTTCCGCGTGAAACCCAACGGGCTGCGCTGCGCCTTCCGCGCAAGGTTTTCGGGGTCGGCACAAGCGTTTCACTGCGCGCCGTGACGGGTTCCCGAATTGTGACATCCCCCGGCTCGGGGGCTGTTGCGGACGGCGTGATGAAGCTAACGTGCTCCGCTATCAGCAAAACCCGCAGGCAGGGAGGTGTGCAGCCCATGTCCCTGGCGCCGGAGGCCCGCTGAGTCCGCGCTCGCGCATCCGCCACGAGACGTCGTGGACCGGCTGCGGGGGTTCTGCTCGGCCCGCCGGATCCGGGCTCCGTCCCGCAAGTACCGGCGCCATGTGAACGCACAACAGCTCGCAGTCATCTCGGCGAGGGAGGTCGTGTATGGACATCGTCATCAAGGGCCGCAACGTGGAGGTGCCCGAGCACTATCGGGCACTCGTCAGCGAGAAGCTGGCCCGCCTTGAGCGCTACGACAAGAAAGTCATCCGCTTCGACGTGGAGCTGTTCCACGAGCCCAACCGCAGGCAGGCCAAGAACTGCCAGCGCGTGGAGATCACCGGAAAGGGCCGTGGCCCGGCCGTGCGCGCCGAGGCGTGTGCCGCCGACTTCTACGCAGCGCTCGATTCTGCCGTGACCAAACTGGAAAACCGGTTACGGCGGACACACGACCGCAGGCGCGTGCACTACGGCCGCAGCCGTCCGGAGTCGGTCGCCGAAGCGACTTCGGTGGTGGCGGCGGCGGGCGGTGCGGGCTCGAGTGCCGGGCCGGCGATGAGCACCGCGGTACTGGAGGCACCCGACGCGACCGCACCGATGGTGAACGGTTTCGCGGCGACGAGTGCCGGTGACATCCCCCAGCAGAAGCGCTGGGAAGGCGACGAACCGGGATACCAGCCCGGCCGCGTCGTCCGCGAGAAGCGGCACAACGCGGACCCCATGACGGTGGACCAGGCTCTCTACGAGATGGAGCTGGTCGGCCACGACTTCTACCTGTTCAACGACTCCGAGGCCGGCCGGCCGAGCGTCGTCTACCGGCGAAAGGGCTTCGACTACGGCGTGATCCGGCTCGGCTGAGCCCGGCGTCCGGATGGCCCGCGCACCCCGGGTGTGCGGGCCATCCGCATGCCCGCGCCGGCCGCCGCCGAAACGCCCGGTGACCTTCGGCGACGCCGTGCGTGCACGGACCTGGGCGCGTTCCCTACGATGGGGTATGCGACGGCGGAGCAGTCGGGCGTCCGCCGCGGGAGAGACTGCCCGGGACCGGCTCGGGTGCGATCATGATTCAGCTAGTGAGGTCGACCGGATGGTGCTGAACCGCCTGCTCCGCGCGGGCGAGGGCAAGATGGTGAAGCGGCTGCGCAACATCGCCGATCACATCAACACCCTCGAAGACGACGTGTTGGACCTGTCGGACGACGCGCTGCGGGCCAAGACCGACGAGTTCCGTGCGCGGTACGCCAAGAACGAGTCCTTGGACGACCTGCTCCCGGAGGCGTTCGCGGTCGCCCGGGAGGCCGCGAAACGGGTACTCGGCCAGCGGCCCTACGACGTCCAGCTCATGGGCGGCGCCGCATTGCATCTCGGCCAGGTCGCCGAGATGAAGACCGGTGAGGGCAAGACGCTCACCTGTGTCCTGGCCGCCTACCTCAACGCGCTCTCGGGCGAGGGCGTGCACGTGGTCACCACCAACGACTATCTCGCCAAGCGGGACGCCGAGTGGATGGGCCGGATCCACCGCTTCCTCGGGCTCGAGGTCGGCGTCATCCTCGCCGAGCAGGACCCGCAGGAACGCCGCAGGCACTACAACGCCGACGTCACCTACGGCACCAACAACGAGTTCGGCTTCGACTACCTGCGCGACAACATGACCTGGTCCCTGGAGGACTGCGTGCAGCGCGGGCACAACTTCGCGATCGTCGACGAGGTGGACTCGATCCTCATCGACGAGGCGCGCACCCCGCTGATCATCTCCGGCCCGGCGGACCAGTCCTCGCGCTGGTACGTGGAGTTCGCCCGGCTCGCGCCGTTGATGCAGGGCATCGACACCACCACGATGGGGACGCGTGAGCGGGTCGAGAAGGCCAACCTGATCAACTCGAAGTACCACTACGAGACCGACGTCCGCAAGCGCACCGTGGCGGTCACCGAGAAGGGCGTGCGGTTCGTCGAGGACCAGCTCGGCATCGAGAACCTGTACGAGGCGGCGAACACCCCGCTGGTGGGTTACCTGAACAACGCCTTGAAGGTCAAGGAGCTCTACCACCGGGACAAGGACTACATCGTCCGCGACGGCGAGGTCATGATCGTCGACGAGTTCACCGGCCGGATCCTGGTGGGCCGCCGCTACAACGAGGGCATGCACCAGGCGATCGAGGCCAAGGAACGCGTCGAGATCAAGGCGGAGAACCAGACGCTGGCCACGATCACGCTGCAGAACTACTTCCGGCTCTACGGCAAGCTTTCCGGGATGACCGGTACCGCCGAGACCGAGGCGGCCGAGTTCCACCAGACCTACAAGCTCGGTGTGGTGCCGATCCCGACGAACCGGCCGATGGTCCGGGCCGACCGCGCGGATCTGATCTACAAGACCGAGCAGTCGAAGTTCGAGGCGGTCGCCGAGGACATCGCCGAGCGGCACGAGAAGGGCCAGCCGGTGCTGGTCGGCACCACCAGCGTGGAGAAATCCGAGCACCTGTCGAAGCTGCTGCTGAAGCTGGGCGTGCCGCACGAGGTGCTGAACGCGAAGTACCACAACAAGGAAGCGCTGATCGTCGCGCGCGCGGGCAAGAAGGGCGCGGTCACCGTCGCCACCAACATGGCGGGCCGCGGTACCGACATCGTGCTCGGCGGGAACCCGGACATCATCGCCGACCAGGTGCTGCGCGAGCAGGGCTTGGACCCGGTGGAGAACTCCGAGGAGTACGAGGCCGCCTGGCCGAAGGTGCTCGAGGAGGTCAAGGCGGAGGCGACCGGCGAGGCCGAGCACGTTCGTGAGGTCGGCGGGCTGTACGTGCTCGGCACCGAGCGGCACGAATCGCGCCGGATCGACAACCAGCTGCGCGGTCGTTCCGGGCGGCAGGGCGACCCCGGCGAGTCGCGGTTCTACCTGTCGCTGGGCGACGATCTGATGCGCCGGTTCAATGCGGTGATGGTGGAGCGTGTGATGACCACCATGCGGCTGCCGGATGACGTGCCGATCGAGCACAAGATGGTCTCCAAGGCGATCAAGAGCGCGCAGACCCAGGTCGAGCAGCTCAACATGGAGACGCGCAAGAACGTCCTCAAGTACGACGAGGTCATGAACGAGCAGCGCAAGGTGATCTACGCCGAGCGGCACCGCGTGCTCGAGGGCGAGGATCTGCGGGAGCAGATCGAGCACATGCTCACCGACGTCGTGCAGGCCTACGTCCAGGGCGCCACTTCGCAGGGATACGCCGAGGACTGGGACCACGACCAGCTGTGGACCGCGCTCAAGACGCTCTACCCGGTGAGCCTGGACTGGGACGACCTGATCGAGGACGGCGACCTCGACGCGGAAGCCCTCAGCCAGGCGCTGACCGAGGACGCGCTCGCCGCCTACACCCGGCGTGAGACGGAGATCGACGAGCTGGTCGGCGAGGAAGGCTCGATGCGCCGCCTCGAGCGTCAGGTGATGCTGACCGTGCTGGACCGCAAGTGGCGCGAGCACCTCTACGAGATGGACTATCTCAAGGAGGGCATCGGCATGCGGGCGCTCGCCCAGCGCGATCCGCTGATCGAGTACCAGCGCGAGGGCTTCGACATGTTCCGTGCGATGCTCGACTCGCTGAAGGAGGAGGCCGTCGGCTTCCTGTTCAACCTGCAGGTCGAGCGCACCGAGGCGGAACCGGCGCCGCAGCCGGAGCCGTCCGCGCTACCCGGCGGCGTCACCTCCGCCACCGGTGCGGCCGCCGCCTCGTTCGGCGAGAACGGCGGCAGGCACGCCCGCCCGACGCCCCCGCAGCCACCGGCCACGGACGCCGAATCCGTGCCGTCCGCCTTGCGGGGCAAGGGAACCGGCGGCGGTGTCCCATCCAGACTGACGATGTCCGGCCCCGGCGAGGACGGCGACGTCGAGTCCCGTTCGGACAGCCCGAAGCCCGCGGACGGGGCGCCGGGCGCCAACACCCGGCGCGAACGCCGGGCGGCCGAACGCGCACAGGCGAAGAAGGCCAGGAAGGGCACGCAGCGCTGAGCCGCTCGTGAACCGACGCGGGCCGTCCCGGATGGGGCGGCCCGCGTTCGTGTTCCGGGCGGGACTTGCCGGGGTCGCGTTTCGCGGGCCGACCGCTCGGGCTACCGGTGGGGCCCGGTTTGGATGGCTGTGAAGGGACCCTTCACAGCCTCAGAGTCCGTGAAGGGTCCCTTCACAGCCTTTGGCGATCGCTCGGCGGCCCCGGTTCCGAGCCGCCCGGTCAAGCCACCGACGGCCGGTCCGGCTGAGGGCGGCGTACCGGGCCGAGGCGCGGCGCCAGCACGTGGAATCGAGTGCACACCCAGCCGGTGCGGGTGAGTTCGAAGCGGGCGGCGACTGCGTGTACGCGGCCGTGGGTGATCAGGGTTGTGCTGGTCTCGATGGCGGTGTCCGAGGGCTGGCACACATGCAGGTCGCCGACGCGGTAGCGCAAGCCGGGCAGTGGGCCGTGCGCGGACAGCCGGGCGAACAGGGCGTCGTCGACCAGCGACTGGATCTGGACGGCCGGGCGGCGGCCGGCGAGGACTTCGAGGATCGCCTTGAGCCGCTGGGTGAGGTGCCGTTCGTGCGGGACTTCGGCGAAGCGCAGGATCCGGTGGCCGGCGGGCGGCAGATCCCGGACCGCGGGCCGCGCGACGCGGTGGTGGACCCTGCGGACAGGCCCGGGCGTCAGCAGCCGGAGGTGGTGTTTCGTCATGAGGTTCCTCCCCTGGATCGTGGCGTTGCTGCACAACGGCCACACACACATGACTCAGTGCATTCGCGCCGAACGGGTGTGACAGCGTGCGTCGGATCGGGCGAAACGGCAGGGAACGGACTAGACGTATGTGCTTTGTGTGTTAGTGCCCGAGCACCGGTCGATGCCCCCGGATACCCTGGATGACGTGCTGAAAGGCTTGCTGGTCGACTACGCGGGGGTGCTCACCGACCCGGACGCGCACCTGCTGTACGACTACCTCCACGACGCCCGTGCCCGGGGTACGCGGACCGCGCTGGTGTCCAACGCGCCCGGGGCCGCGCCAGGGGCGAAAGCCGCGCTGGGCGAGTATTTCGACGCGCTGGTGTTCTCCGGTGAAGCCGGGGTCGCCAAACCGGCCCGCGAGATCTACCTGGTGGCCGCCGAGCGGCTCGGGCTGGCCGCGCCGAGCTGTGTCTTCGTGGACGACGCCGAGCGCAACGTTCGCGGGGCGGTCGAGGCGGGCATGGTCGGCGTCCATCACGTGGGTGTGCCGAAGACTCTCGCCGAGCTGGCCGTCCTGTTCAGCTGAGGCCGCGCCGCACCAGTTCGAACGACACCACTGCGGCCGCGGCGGAGACGTTCAGCGATTCCACGTCGCCGGGCATCGGAATGGTGACCCATTCGGTGACCAGTTCCGCGACTTCCGCGCTCACCCCGGCCGTTTCGCCGCCCAGCACGAAGACCGCGCGCTTCGGCAGGTCGACTTCGAACACCGACACCCCGGCGGACGCATCGAGCGCGTACAGGCCGTAGCCCGCCTCCATCAACGACTCCGCCGCTTCGCGGGCGCTCCCGCAGCGCAGTACCGGCGCCCGGAAGGCGATCCCCGCGGATGCCTTGACCACCATAGGATCGAGCGCCGCCACGCCCCGGCGCGGCACGATCACCCCGGCCAGCCCGGCCGCGGTGGCGGTGCGCAGAATCATCCCGACGTTCGCGGGGGTGGTGATCCCGTCGAGCAGCAGCAGTCGCTCCGGCGGGCGGCGGTCAGCCAGCGCCGCGGCCAGCGCGCGCATCCGTGGCGCGACCACGTCCGCCAGCACACCCTGGTCCTGTTTTCCGTTGCCGGCCAGCACTTTCACCCGGTGCGCGCTGGCTCGCTGCACGGGCACGCCGGCCGTCTTCGCGGCGCGCTGGATCTCCGCGGCGGCCGGGCCGCGCGCGGTGTCGGCGAGGATCACCTTGTCCACGCGCAGGTCCGCGTCCGCGAGCGCCTCCAGCACCGGTTTGCGCCCGTAGACGGTCAGGAATCGGTCCTTCGGGGAAACCGCCTCGTCATCACCCACACCGGTCAGTCTCGCACTATGTAAGGATCGGCCCATGCCCGACCGCCTGTCCGCCCTCGATGCCTCGTTCCTGTACGTGGAGGACCAGACGACGCCGATGCACGTCGGCGGGGTGGCGATCTTCGACCGGCCGCCGTCCGGATTCACCTACGAGCAGCTGCTGGCCCTCGTCGGCGCGCGGCTGGCGTTCCTGCCGCGCTACCGCCAGCGGGTGCTCGGCGTGCCGGGGCACCTGGCGCGCCCGGTGTGGGTGGACGACGTCGACTTCGACCTCAACTACCACGTCCGCCGGTCCGCGCTGCCCGAACCGGGCAGTGACGAGCAGCTGTTCGACCTGGTCGCCCGCCTGATGTCGCGCCGGCTGGCCCCGGAGCGCCCGCTGTGGGAGGCCTACTTCGTGGAGGGGCTCTCCGGCGGCCGGGTGGCGCTGGTCACCAAGACTCATCCGTCCGTTGTGGACGGTATCGGCACGATCGACCTCGGCCAGCTCATCCTCGACGAGACCCCGGCGCCGCCGGAGCCGTTCGAAGACATGTGGACCCCGCGCCGGGAACCGAGCCGCATGCAGCTGCTGCTCGACGCGGTGAGTGAGACCGTGCAGCGGCCCGGCGAGCTGGCCGAGAACGTCCGAGCAGCCGCCACGGACGCGTTCGCCACGGTGGGCAAGGTCGTCGAGACTCTCGGTGGTGTCGCGTCCACGGTGGCGCGGCCCGCGCCGCCCGGACCGCTGAACGTACGTGTGTCCGGTGGCCGGATGTTCGCCGTCGTGCGCACGCGGCTGGACGACTTCCGGTCGATCCGCGCGAAGCACGGGGGCAAGGTCAACGACGTCGTTCTCGCCGCGATCACCGGCGCGCTTCGGGAGTGGCTGCTGTCCCGTGGCGAGAGCCTGACGCCGACCTCCACTGTTCGCGCGCTCGTGCCGATGGCGGTCAACGATGCGGAAACGGCCGAGTACGCCACTCCGGCACTGATCGGCAACGAGGTCGCCGCGTACCTCGTCGACCTGCCGGTGGGCGAGCCGAATCCGGTGCTGCGGCTGCAGCACATCGGCCATGCGATGACCGACCATCTCGACTCCGGCCGTTCGGTGGCCGCGCGAGGGCTGCTCAAGGTCAGCGGGTTCGCCCCGGCCACCCTGCATTCGCTGGGTGCGCGGGCGGGCGGGTCGTTGTCCGGGCGGATCTTCAACCTGATGATCACCAATTCTCCCGGCCCGCAGGTGCCGGTGTACGCGGGGGAGGCGAGACTGGTGGAGATGTTCCCGGTGATGCCGCTGATGCGTACCCAGGCGCTGGCGATCGGGGTCACGTCCTACCACGGTGGCGTCTACTTCGGACTCAACGGCGACCGCAAGGCCGCTTTCGACGTCGGGCTGCTCGGCGGGATGATCGAGGAAGCGTTGGAAGAGCTGAAGGGGGCGCACTGGTGAGGGTTTATCTGCCGGCCACGATCGCGATGCTGCGGGACTTCGAGGCGAGCGGGGAGTTCCGCGCCCGCGGCGGTACCGGGTTCGCGCTCACCCCGGCGCTGCGCGAGGCGTACGTGAGCGGCTCGGACGAGGAGCTGGAGTACGCCGCCCTGCTCGACGCGGCCAGGGCGTCGTTGCGCCTGATCGCTGCGGAGGAGAAGGGCGAGCCCCGTCGTGTGGTGGTCTCCGCGGACGTGGACGACGTCACCTTGCGTGCCGATCTCGACGCCCCCGTGGTCCGCCTTGCCGGCCCGGTCCCGAGGTCGAAGGTCGCCGCGATCCACGTGGACGCCGCCGAGGCAGCCGACGCGGTGGCCGCCGCAGCGGCCGTGATCGACGCTGCGGACCTTGGCGACGAGGACGCGGAATTCACCTTGGGCGATGCCGAGGACCATGAACTGGCCTGGTACGCGCCCCAGGAACTGCCGTTCCTGCTGGAATTGCTGTAGCCGCCGGGGTGTGGGAGACGGCCGGGCGTCCGGAAACGTCGAGTGCGGGAAACCGGCTCATCCGCCGGCGAGAGTGCCCACTTCGGCCGCGGGCGGCGGGTCGACGGTGACCGGAGACCCCCAGCCGGAGTACCGCGCGGTGATCCGGGCGTCTCCGGTCTCGCCGGTGGCTTGCAGTACCGGTGACAGGTCCAGGACCAGCTGAACCGGCCGATGCTGCGGATCGAGCCACAGGTCGAGCGGGACCGTGGCGCCGTGCCCGCCCAGCTGCGCCATCGCGTCGGCGGGCAGGCCCGCGGGCAGTTCGGAGCCGAGCTTCGCGAGGTCCACGGTCAGCCGGTAGTGCTCGACCGGGGCGTCGCCGAGGCGGGCCTGTTCGCTGGTGGTCAGCGTGCCTGCCGTGCGCACCTGGGCGAGTGTGCGACCGGGATCGTTCTGCTCGGCCAGCTGGGTCAAGCTGCCGCCGAGAACCTGCGAAAGCGGGTCGTTGCCGTCCGGCGACACCTGCACCCAGGGCTTGCCGCCGGTTACCTGATCCCGTGCGCCGGCGGGCACCTTCGCGTACAGCGCGCGGTTCACCAGCCGCAGTTCGAGCGGCTCGCCGACGTAGTCCGTGGTCATTTTCAGCGCGGTCCCGGACGGGTCGAACCGGGCCTGTCCGGTGCCGTGCGACACGAACGTCCCGGCGGCGACGTCGGTGGTGAACTCCGCCGACCGGCCGGCGAGGGTCGCCGCCGTGGCCGCGTCGGCGAGCGTTCGCGCGTCGGCGAACCGCTGGGGCTCGTCGTCCGAGCAACCGGCCAACGCTGCCGCAAGCACCACCACGGCACCCGCCACCGCCGTCCTGCGCATCCGGAAACCCCCCCACTGACCGGTGAAAAGAGCCCTTACCCAAGCACAAGCTCGCTCATGCGGGGAACGCGGGCAACCGAAAACAAGCCCCGAGCCGGGCGGCTCGGGGCTTGTCACCGCAGGATCGGCCTCAGCGGCCGCCGCCCATCTTCTTCGCGATCTCGCTGAAGTCGCCCACCTGGTCGGCCGGCGGTGCGGCGACGTCCACCGGGGCACCCCAGTCGGAGTACTTGACGGTGATCTTGCCCGGACCCTGCGTGCTCGCGCCCATGGCCTGCATCAGCGAACTCTCGTCCATGGTCACCTGCAGCGGCAGCTGGTCCTTGTCCAGCCACAGCTCGGCCGGGAGCTTGATGTCCTTGCCCGCCAGCATCTTCGTCATCTGGTCCTTGGCCTCCGCCGGCAGGTCGCCGGTGAACTGCCCGATCGCCTTCTGCACGTCCAGTTCGACCCGGTAGTGGTTGACCTCCTGGCCGTCCAGCCGGGTCTGGTCGGAGCCGACGATCCGGCCGGCCTTGGCGACCTGCTCAAGGATCTGCGTCGGGTCGCTCTGCTTCGAGGCCTGCTGCATCGACTTGCTCAGGGACTGCGAGATCGGGTCGTTGGCGTCCGCCGCGATCTTCAGCCACGGCTTGTCCGTGCCGAACTGCTTGGCCTGGCCGGAGGGCACCTTCAGGTAGAGAGTGTTGTCCAGGTAGCGCATCTCGGTGGAGCCGTCCGGGGTGTTCATGGTCATGGTGAACTTCTGGCTCTGGCCGTCGAAGCTCATCGCGCCGGTCGCGGTGACCGACTTGCCGCCCACGGACATGTCCATCGACATCTTCGCCGACTTGGACTTCTCGGTGCCCTGCTTGGCCGCGTCGGCCAGCTTGAGCACGTCGCCGAACGGCGCGGCGAGGCCGCCGCCCCCGGCGGACTGGTCCTGCGCCTGGCCGGCCGGGGAGGCCGTGCCGTTCTCGGTGTTCGAACCACACCCGGTCAGGACGAGTGCCAGCGCGGCACCCGCGGTGACGGCGAAGGTCGTGGTCTTGCGCATGTGCGTTCCCCCAGGGAATCGGTTCTCATCCGGTGTTGCACCTGCAGTATCGGCGGATCTCCGTAGTGGTTACACCTGTTCGGGTGAAATCGTGAGGGTGATACCGGATCGGTACGGATCGGACGTTACCTGTCTGCGGGTGGTTCCCTCGGGGATTCCGCGCCGCCCGCCCGGGAGACCAGCAGCCGTCGTAGCGAGGCCAGCCGGTCCGCGCCCGCCGGGTGCTGCCGCACGACCTCGTCCAGCGCGCAGTCCGGGTCCTCCGGCGGGCCGAGGTGCCCGCAGTTCGGCGGGCACTCCTCGGCGGCTTCGGCGAACTCGTCGAACGCGTCGACGATGTCGTCCGCGGTCACGTGCGCCAGGCCGAACGACCGGATTCCCGGCGTGTCGATCACCCAGCCGCCGCCGGCCAGCGGCAACGGCAGCGCGACCGCCGCCACCGAGGTGTGCCGCCCCTTGCCCACCGCGCTCACGTCGCCGGTGGCGAGTGCGGCGTCCGGGACCAGGCGGTTGACCAATGTCGACTTGCCGACCCCGGAATGCCCGACGAGCGCGGTCACCCGGCCCGCCAGCCGCTGCGCGAGTCCCTCCGGCGGCTCGTCGTGCCGGGTCACGACGGCGGGCACGTCCAGCCCCGCGTAGCCGGCGAGCAGGTCGGCCGGGCTCGCCAGATCCGCTTTCGTCAGGCACAGCACCGGATCCAGTCCGCCCGCGTAGCTGGCGACCAGGCACCGGTCGATGAACCCGGGGCGGGGGAGCGGGTCGGCCAGCGCGGTGACGATGAGCAGCTGCGCGGCGTTGGCCACCACCACCCGCTCGTAGGGATCGGTGTCGTCCGCGGTCCGCCGCAGCACGCTGGTCCGCTCGTCCACGCGGACGATCCGGGCGAGCGTGTCCGGCCGTCCGGACACGTCGCCGACCAGCCCGACCCAGTCGCCCACGACCACCGAGACCCTGCCGAGCTCGCGGGCCCGCATGGCGGTCACCAGCCGGTCCGGATCGGCGTCCACCGCGCAGGTCCAGCGGCCGCGGTCCTTGCCGACGACCATCGCGGTGACCGCGTCCGCGTGCTCGGGCCTGCGCTTGCTGCGGGGCCTGGAACCCTTGCCGGGACGGATCCGCACGTCGGATTCGTCCAGCCGTCTCCAGTCGCCTCGCGCCAAACCGCCCACGTCCTCCCGGTCGTCCTGCCCGGGTCCTGCCGGAGCCCGTGCCTGGTCGAATGATCCCACGCGCCTCGCGCGGCGCCCCTCCAGCGTGCAACGATGGCCTGGCGAGCATCCCCGAGGAGGTTGGCATGTGCGGCCGTTACGCCGCGACGAAGGATCCGGCGAAGCTGGTCGAGGAGTTCGCCGCGGTCGACCTGACCGAGGGCCGGGTGCGGGCGGACCACAACGTGGCGCCCACCAAGAACGTGGTCACCGTGGTGCAGCGGCATCCCCGCGACGCCGAGGGCCGGGTGCTCGACGACGAGCCGGCGCAGCGGTCGCTGCGGATGATGCGCTGGGGTCTCGTGCCGTTCTGGGCGAAGGATCCGTCGGTCGGCTCGCGCATGATCAACACTCGCGCGGAGACGGCGAAGGAGAAGCCCGCGTTCAAGCGTGCCCTTGCCGCGCGGCGGTGCCTGGTTCCCGCGGACGGCTGGTTCGAGTGGCGGCGCACGGGCAAAGAAAAGGAGCCGTTCTACATGACGGATCCGGACGGCGCCTCGCTCGCGTTCGCCGGGATCTGGGAGACCTGGCGGCCGAAGGACGACGCGGACGCCGAGCCGTTGATCACCTTCTCGATCCTCACCACCGATGCCGGCGGCCGGCTCACCGATGTGCACCACCGGATGCCGCTGATCGTGCCGCGGACGCACTGGGACGGCTGGCTCGACCCGGATCGCTCCGAAGTGGACGGTCTGCTCGTGCCCACGCCGCCGGAGATCGTGGAATCGCTGGAACTGCGCCCGGTTTCGAGCCTGGTCAACAACGTCCGCAACAACGGCCCGGAGCTGTTGCGGCGCGTGGAACCCGACCAGCCGGTGGACGCGCTGTTCGACGTACCGGCGACATGACCACCCTCGAAATCCCCACCGAACACGGCCCCGCGCGAGCCGAGCTGCACTGTGCGAAGGAGGGCGTCGCGGTATTGGTGCTCGGCCACGGCGCGGGCGGCGGCATCGGGGCGAAAGACCTCGTGACGGTGGCCGGCGCGGCCAAAGCGGCGGGCGTGCACGTGGCGCTGGTCGAACAGCCCTACCGCGTGGCCGGCCGCCGCGCCCCCGCCCCGGCCGCGCAACTGGACACGGCCTGGCTCACCGTCGCCGACGAACTGTCCACGCGATTCGCCGCGCTGCCGCTGGTGTTCGGCGGCCGCTCGTCCGGCGCCCGCGTGGCCTGCCGCACGTCCGGCGCGGGCCAGGCGGTCGCGGTACTGTGCCTGGCCTTCCCGGAGCATCCACCGGGCCGTCCGGAGAAGACCCGCCAGCCGGAACTGGACGCGGTGACCGTTCCGGCGTTGATCATCCAAGGCGAGAGCGACCCCTTCGGCCGCCCGGCGCCGGCTCCGCACCGCGAGATCGTCCTGGTCCCCGGTGACCACAGCCTGTCCAAGGACCTGGACACCGTGGCCCGCGCCACCACGGAATGGCTGGGCCGGGTCCTCCGCCCGCACCTCTGACTTCGCCCGGTTGGAAGGGCTGTGAAGGGACCCTTCACGGACTCTGAGTCCGTGAAGGGTCCCTTCACGGCTTTTGCGGCGCGGAAATGGCCGCGACCACCGCGCCGGTAAGGCGGGTCAGCTCGGCCGGGGGCAGTTCCACTTCCAGCCCGCGGCGCCCGCCCGAGCAGTAGATCGTCGGGAACCGCGTCGCGGACTCCTCCAGCACGATCGGGAGACGGGTGCGGTGGCCCAGCGGGGAAATGCCGCCCAGCACGTAGCCGGTCGCTCGCTGGGCGGCTGCGGGGTCGGCCATTTTCGCGCGTTTCCCGCCCGCCGCGGCGGCCAGTGCCTTGAGATCCAGCTGGCCGGTCACCGGGACCACGCCGACGGTGAGCCTGCCGTCCACGTCCGCGACCAGGGTCTTGAACACCCGCGCCGGGTCCAGCTCCAGCGCCTCCACAGCTTCCAGGCCGTACGACTCGGCACGCGGGTCGTGGTCGTAGGCGTGCACCGTGTGCGGCACCTTCTGTTTCGCGAGCAGCACCGTCGCCGGGGTTCCCTTGCCTGCCATGGGCGCCGAGTCTAAAACCGCACGGGAATGCGGCGCGGCCGCCTTCTGTTGAACCGGGCGTGACCACCACGCTCGCCACTCCACGACCCAGCGCCGGCCGTGCCCGGGCCGCCTTGCCCGGTTCGCGCGTAAACTCGGGTGCGTTGTATGCGCGTCCGCGCATCGACGCCGAACGGGAAGGGAACGGTTTGCCGAGCACGCCCAACTCCGCGCCGGAGACGGCGGCCGACGAGGTGGAGCTCGCCGAGCGCTTCGAGCGCGACGCGATGCCCCTGCTCGACCAGCTGTACTCGGCCGCGATGCGGATGACCCGCAACCCCGCCGACGCCGAGGACCTGGTCCAGGAGACCTACTTGAAGGCCTACGCGGCGTTCGCGTCCTTCAAGGCCGGCACGAACCTCAAGGCGTGGATGTACCGCATCCTCACCAACACCTACATCAACGGCTATCGCAAACGTCAGCGGCAGCCGGTGCAGCAGCCGACCGAGGAGATCTCCGACTGGCAGATCGCCCGTGCGGAGAGCCACACTTCCCGCGGGTTGCGCTCAGCTGAGGTCGAGGCGATGGACAACCTGCCCGACACCGACGTCAAGGCGGCGTTGCAGAAGCTGCCTGAGGAGTTCCGGCTGGCGGTCTACCTCGCCGACGTCGAGGGCTTCGCGTACAAGGAGATCGCCGAGATCATGGACACGCCGATCGGGACCGTGATGTCGCGCCTGCACCGCGGTCGCGCCCAGCTGCGCGACCTGCTGGCCGAGGTCGCGCGCGAACGTGGCTTCATCCGCGGTGGCCGCGAGGAGGTGGCCAAGCGATGAGCACGGACGACGCGTCGAAGGCCAAGATGCGCTGCGAGGACGCGCTGGCCGAGATCTACCTGCTGCTGGACCGCGAGTGCAGTCCGCAGCGGGACGCGCAGCTGCGGCGCCACATCGAGGACTGCCCGCCGTGCCTGGAGGAGTACGGCATCGACGATCAGCTCAAGCAGTTGCTGGCCCGCAAGTGCGGTGGCGAGCACGCGCCAGCCGAGCTGAAGAGCCGGTTGCGTGCCTCGATCCGGCAGACCGTGGCCACCCGGGGCGGGGTCGCCGTGGAGCGTACCGAGATCACCGTCGAGCAGCAGACCGGCGAATAACCCGCCGCCGGACGACGACGACCCCCGTACCGATCCGGTGCGGGGGTCGTGCCGTGTCCGGGCGCGAACTCAGGCGTTGGGCTTCTTGCCGTGGTTGGCGCCGTTCTTCTTGCGGTCGCGACGCTTGCGGGCGCGCTTCGACATACTTCTCTCCTCTGTGCGCGGCCTGGCCCGGAAAAGCACCGGCCGGGCTCGGGTCAACCTCTCCAGTGTGGCATGCGGGTCCGGGCTGAGCGGCGGCACCCGGGCGGATCGCCGTACTCTCGGTAGGGCAGGAGCCGAGGAGGAGGCCGGGATGACCGATCGCAGCAAGGTGCCCGTCGCGGGGAGGGATCGCTGACCGTGTCCACGCTCTCCGATCTGCTCGCCGAGAACACCGGCCTGCCCGGCGCGGCGGCCGACCACCTGCAGACCGTCGTCGCGGAGTGGCAGCTGCTGGCCGACCTGTCCTTCGCCGACTTCCTGTTGTGGGTCCCGGTCGCCCCGGAGCTGCGCCAGGACGGTGGCGATTTCGTGTGCGTCGCGCATGCCCGCCCGACCACCGCGCCCACCGCGCACCCGGAGGACGTGGTCGGCACCCGGTTCACCGTCGACGAGCACCCGCAGCTGGCCAAGGCCATGCGCGAGAAGAAGATCAGCCGCGAGGAGGATCCGCACTGGTACCGCGATCTGCCGATGCGGCGGGAGGCGGTGCCGGTGAGTTTCGGCGGGGAGATGATCGCGGTGCTCAGCCGCGAGACGAACCTCGCCGCCCCGCGGGTGCCGAGCCCGCTGGAGATCGCCTACCTCGGCAGTGCCGGCGACCTGTGCCAGATGATCGTGGACGGGACCTTTCCGCCGGCCGGTGGCAATCAGACCGACACGCACACCAGCCCCCGGGTCGGCGACGGCCTGGTCCGGCTCGACACCAGCGGCACGGTGGTGTTCGCTAGCCCCAACGGCCTGTCCGCCTATCACCGGATGGGCCACGAATCCGATCTGGTCGGGCAGCGGCTGGCCCCGTTGACCCGGTCGCTGATCCGGGATCCGTTCGACGCCACCGAGGTTTCGCACCGGATCATCGAGGCGCTGGACGGCAAACCGTCCTCGCGGACCGAGGCCGATTCGAAACTGGGCGCGGTGGTGCTCTTCCGCGCGCTGCCGCTGCGCCCGGCCGGGCAGGCCGCCGGCGCGCTGGTGCTGGTCCGCGATGTGACCGAGGTCAAGCGCCGGGACCGTGCGCTGCTGTCGAAGGACGCCACGATCCGCGAGATCCACCACCGGGTCAAGAACAATCTGCAGACCGTGGCCGCGCTGCTGCGGCTGCAGTCACGGCGGACCACCAGCGAGGAGGCGCGGCTGGCGCTGGGCGAGTCGGTGCGCCGGGTCTCCTCGATCGCGATGGTGCACGAGGCTTTGTCCATTTCCGTGGACGAGCGGGTGGATCTGGACAAGCTGCTGGACAACGTGCTGCCGATGGTCGGCGAGGTGGCCACGGCCGAATCGCAGGTCGGGCTGACCCGCACGGGCTCGTGCGGGGTGGTGGTCGCGGAGATCGCCACGCCGCTGGTGATGGTGCTCGCCGAGCTGGTGCAGAACGCCATCGAGCACGCTTTCCCGCAAGGCCGTCCCGGCAAGGTGGAACTCATCGTGGAACGGTCCGCGCGCTGGCTGGATGTGCTGATCCGGGACAACGGACGCGGCCTGCCGTCCGGGTTCTCGCTGGAGCGCAGTGACGGGCTGGGGCTGCAGATCGTACGCACACTGGTGGAGTCGGAACTGCGCGGATCGCTTTCACTGCGCAAGATCCGTACCGACGACGCGGGCAACCGGGTGCCGGGCACCGAGGCCGCGCTGCGGATTCCGTTGTCCCGTCGGCTTTGAGCCCAGCCCGGGGGTGTACATAGTGGACTGATCCACATCGGACACTCGGGTGCGGACACGGCGAAGGGCCGGTACCCGAGGCGGTACCGGCCCGTTCGACGGTTCTGCTGAGACGGCACCCGGGTGCGGATGACCCGTCTCACGTTGCTAAGATTGAACCGGAGATGTATCAGCCCCGACCGGGCGAGCGCAGAAATAGGCCCGCCCGGTGAAATCGCGGAGCTGTGTGGTGTTTCCGTGCTGCGTGGTTCTTGCTGTGTGGTGTTGCTGTGCCGGTACCGATGGTGCGTGGTGCCGGGTTTTTCGGTGCTACCGGTTCTGGGTGGTGCTACTGAGCCGGGAAGGCTCAGGCGGTGGTCCGCGTGCCGATGTACGTACGGCGGCGCTTGAGCGCGCGTCGCTCGTCCTCGCTCATGCCGCCCCACACGCCGGCGTCCTGACCGCTGGCCAGAGCCCAGGCCAGGCAGTCGGAAGCGACGGTGCAGCGGTGGCACACGGCCTTCGCCTCGGAGACCTGCAGCAGAGCCGGACCGCTGGTTCCCACCGGGAAGAACAGCTCGGGGTCCTCGTCTCGGCAGGCCGCATCGTGGCGCCAGTCCATGTTCGTGAGCTCCTTCACAGTGGCGCGGGAAGACCGCGCCACAGTCGTCATGGCGGTCGTGTTTTTGGGTGCTTGTGAATGCTTTCACGAAGCACCGCGTTCGACAAGGGTTTCCGGAAGATCGGTGAGTCAGCTCACCCGGCCGAGTTATGCCTCTGACCTGCGGTTTCTGTCCGAAACGGCGGTGTTGGCGGAAGGCCGATGCGGTGAGTGGAGGTTCTGCGTCGCCGAACGGCAGCGGCACTTTGCCGCGGACGATCAGTGGCCATTCGGTGACGCGATTACCGTGAGTGCGTCCGGCACGCTCTGGAATTCCACGCGCGTCCGCTGCCCCACGAGGTCGCCGTCGACCTGGAAATTCACCGGCTGATCTGCGTCGATGCGGATCAGCGGCAGATCGTCGCGGCGCAGTAGCCGCCGGCCCCGCTGGTCGCTGTCGGTGAGCAGGGCCTGCCGTACGTGCGTGAACACGGTGGGCAACCGCAGACCGCTCAACGCGAACAGGCCCAGCCCGGTCTCGAACGAGCAGCCCGCGTTCAGATGCACCGGACGCCCGCCCAGGTAGGTCCACGGATCGGTGTTCGACACGAACGCGGTCAGCACCTCGGTCGGTTCCTCCCCCGGAATCCGCACGGTCAGCGCCGGACGGCCGTGCGGCGGGCGGAAGTAGGAGCGCACCGCGGCCCGCATGTACAGGCTCGGGCTGGTCTGCTTGCCCCGGCGTTTCGCGACCCGGCCGACCACGTCGGCGTCCCAGCCGAGCCCGGCGTTGAAGGTGAACCAGTGCCGGTCGGCCAGCCCCAGCCCGATCCGGCGGTGCAGGTTCTGCTCAAGCGCGGTGAGCAACAGGTGAGTGGCCTCGACCGGATCCGCGGGCAGCCCGAGCGCGCGAGCGAAGACGTTGGCCGAACCGCCGGGCACCACGCCCAGCATCGGCACCGAGCCCGCCCCGCCGGGACGCCCGTCGCAATCGGCGAGCAGCCCGTTGACGACCTCGTTCACCGTGCCGTCCCCGCCGTGCGCCACGACCAGGTCGATCCCGTCGCGCGCGGCCGCCCTGGCCACGGCCATCGCGTGGCCGCGGTAGTCGGTCTCCACCACGTCGAGCTTGACGTCGCTGGCCAGCGCGTGCGCCAGCACGTCCCGGCCACCGGCGGTGGTCGAGGTGGCCTGCGGGTTTACGACGAGGATGGCGCGCACTACCGCAGAGTAGGTGACGCCCACCCGGCACGAGAACCTCCCGGGACCACAAGGTGACGCGAAGCTCAGGCGGGGTGAACTGGGTCCTGGCGCGGTGTGGTGGTCCCGGCGGCGGCGTGGCGCGGTGTGCGTGGGGTGGTGGTCCGTGCCGTGCCGTGCCGTGGCGCGGCGCGGTGTGGCGCGGTGTGGTGTGGCGCGGTGCGTGGGGCGGTGGTCCGTGCCGCGGCACGGCACGGCGGCGCGGTGTGGGGGCGGTGTGGTGATTCCGGCCGCGGCGCGGTGTGCGCGGTGTGGAGGTCCCTCCCGGTCACGGCGCGGTATGGGCGGTGCGGGCGTCCCGGCCCGGCGCAGTGGCCCTGGCGCAGCGCGATGGTTGCCAAGCCGCAGGGAGGGCATGGCCAGTGTGGACAGGGTTGCCGCGGGGCTAGGCAGGCCGCCAGCGGTCCGGATTGGATGCCGTGAAGGGACCCTTCACGGACTCGAAGGCTGTGAAGGGTCCCTTCACAGACATGGGCCAGGTTGCGGAGGCCCGGTCCGGCGGCGGTGGAACGCCCCGATTACCGATGCGAGCCTGTGGCGGCGTCCTCCTTTGCGCACGGCGAACCAGCACGTCGTGACAAGTGCACCCGGGCCGACCGCCCGCTCATCGACGACACCCTGATTTTTACCTGACCGCCGCCATGCGAAAACGGCCGACCGGGTGGCATACCATCGAAACTGCTCACGCACGGTGACTCGCGCTGGTCGGGTGCCTGTGCTCCCGCAAAGCAGCTGAAAGGCCGGCCCTGTGTCGCACTCCGAAGACCTGCCGCCCACCCCGATCGAGGTACGCCTTGCCGGGGTGCTCACCGGACTGCCCGGCCTCGGGCTGCTGGTCTTCGGCGTGATGATCCTCCTCGAAGGACTCGACACGCCGCCTCGCCCCGGTAACAACATCTGGGCCGAGTTCGGCACCTTCGCGGTGATGGCGCTGGCCTTCCTCGCCGCGTCGGCCGGGCTGGTGCTCGGCCGCACCTGGGCACGTTCGCCGGGTGTGGTCGTCGCGTTGCTGCTGATCGGGGTTGGCTGGTACATCCTCGGCCCGTCGGAGCAGCCGGTCTGGGGCGTGCCGATCGGGCTGTGCGGGATCGCCTCGCTGGTGCTGTTGTTCCGCCGGCCGTCCCGCGCGTGGGCGCTGGGTATGCACGACGACGAGACCGAGGAAGAAGCGGCCGAACGCGGTGGCCTGGCCGGGCGTCGCGCGGAGCGGGAACGGCGCGAACGCGACTGACCGGTCGTCGCTCAGGCGTCTCCGGCCAGGGCGCGCAGCGGACCGTCGGTGAGCCGGTAGGTCGTCCACTCGTCCTGGGGGAGTGCGCCGAGCGCGCGGTAGAACCCGGTGGCCGGGTTCCAGTTCAGCACCGCCCACTCCAGACGCGGGTAGCCGCGGGTCACGCATTCCTGCGCGAGCGCGGCCAGCAGCGCCTTTCCGAGTCCGGAGCCACGCAGCCGCTCGCGGACGAACAGGTCCTCCAGATAGATCCCGTGTTCACCGCGCCAGGTGGAGAAGCTGAGGAACCACAAGGCGAATCCGCCGATCGCACCGTCCACTTCGGCCACATGACCGAACAACGCGGGGGTGTCGGAGAACAGCGCGGTGTGCAGCTGCGCGGCGGTGAGGTGGCACTCGCCGGGGGCACGCTCGTAGTCGGCGAGCGCGTACACCAGCTCCACCACAGCGTCGACGTCCTCCGGGCGGACTCGCCGTACGCGGGGGTCGGTCACTTCACGCCTCCAGCGCGGGCAGCAGGTTCAGGTGCTCGATCTGCGGTTCGCCACGTTCGTCGCCGAGTACCGCGAGGCCGGCCGGGTCGAGTCCGAAGTGGACACCGGAGGTCGCGGGAAGGCCGATCCAGCGCGCCACCAGCACCCGGCTGAAGTGCCCGTGGCCGACCAGGACCACGTCCCCGTTCTCGATCTCGCGGCGGGCGCGGTCGAGCAGCTTGTCCGCACGGGCGCCGACGTCCGCGGCGCTCTCCCCACCGGGGATCGGGTGCGTCCACACCGTCCAGCCGGGCACCTGCTCGCGGATGACCGGGGTGGTCACGCCCTCGTAGTCGCCGTAGTCCCATTCGGCGAGGTCCTCGGTGACCTCGTCCACGAGCAGGCCGGCCAGCTCCGCGGTGCGCAGCGCCCGCGCGCGAGGGCTGGACAGTACGAGCTTGGCACCGCCGAGCAGCATTCGGAGGGTGCCGCCGGCGGCCCGGGCCTGTTCCTCGCCCGCCGCGGTGAGCGGGACGTCGGTGCGGCCGGTGTGCCTGCCGTTGACCGACCACTCGGTCTGGCCGTGCCGGAGGAGAAAGAGCTGATGCGCCACGGGCCCGAATATAGCCCGGCGCGGCGGCGGTGGCCGGTCGGCGGGTTATCCTGCCTACTGACGAGTAGTAACGAGCTGGAGGTGCCGGATGGTGGCGCTCTCGACGTACCCGCTGTGGCGTCGGCTGGCCGGCAAACCCGGTGGTAAGCAGCTGTTTTCCGCCGCGATGTGCCTGCGCGTGCCCTACTTCGGCACGGTGCTGCCCACCGTCCGGGAGCTGCGTCCGGGCCACTGTTCGGTGACCGCGCCGAAGTGGTGGGGTGTGCACAACCACATTCGCACTTTTCATGCGATCGCCGCGTGCAATCTCGCCGAAATCGCGATGGGCATGCTGGCCGAGGCGACCGTCCCGGACTCCCATCGATGGCTGCCCGGGACCGGGCTGCAGGCGATCGCCGAACTGCCCGAGATTCCGCCCTTCGGTGCGGACGGATTCGATCTTCCGGTTCCGGTGCGGATTCTCGACTCGCGTGGTGACACGGTGGTCACCGCCACGATCACGATCTGGGTGACTCCGCGCAAGCGTCAGCTCGGGTTCGCCGAGCGCAGCTTCTCGTAGTAAGCGGTGCAGTCCGCGTAGGAGGGCAGCAGGCCCTGTTCCCGAGCCTCCGCGAGGGTCGGCGCAGCGCGGTCCTTTTCGGACACAACGGGCGTCAGCTGCTGGGGCCACGGCAGCCCGAGCGCCGGGTCGAGCGGGTTGATCCCGTGCTCGGCCGACGGGTTGTACGGCTCCGAGCAGAGGTAGGCCATCACCGTGTCGTCGGTGAGGGCCACGAACGCGTGGCCGAGACCTTCGGCGAGGTAGACGGCGTTGAACTCGCGGGCGTCGAGGCGGACCGCATCCCAGCGGCCGAAGGTCGGGGAGCCGACGCGCAGGTCCACCACCACGTCCAGGAGCTCACCCGCCGGGCAGTAGATGTACTTGGCCTGACCGGGGGGCGTGTCCGCGAAGTGCACCCCGCGGATGACCCCGCGGCGGGAGACGCTGTGGTTGGTCTGGCCGATCCGCAGCGGGTGCCCGGTGGCCCGCCGCAGCGCCTCCTCCTGGAACGGTGCGACGAACAGCCCGCGCTCGTCCGGGAAAACGCGCGGGGAGAACGCGTAGGCGTCGGCGATCTCGAGGGGGCGGAAGTCCATGGGCTCACCTTATCGAGTGCTTTCCGGTGCGGAGCCGTCGCGGTCGGTGGTGCTGAATCGGTTCCGCGGCCGGGAAATCCCATTCCCAAACCGGACGGACGTCTTGGGAATGGCCGGTTTTCCTGGGCCGGGCCGGGGAATCTGTGACGTGAACCGCACCGAGGGTTCGGGACCGCGGCGGGGCCTGTCATGATTGGCGGACCGCAGCGTCCGCGGCCTTTCGCCTCACCCCAGGGACCGGATGGCCGTCATGACGCCTCGCCGACAGACCGGCGCTACCGCGCTGGGCTGCCGTACGGAGGACTAGTTCCACCGGGGACGGGTGCGCCTTCGCCCGTGCGCGGTGGTCCCCCGCTCGCAGTCCCAGGAGTATCAGCATGACCCAGATTCACCCCCCGAGTTCCGGTCTCCGCCCCCGGCGGGCGCTGGAGACGACGACAGGAAACCCGATGACCGAGCAAGCCGGCAGCGTCACCGCCCCGGTGACCGATTCCGAGATCTTCGCCGGGCACGAGGGCGGCAAGCTCTCCGTGGCGGCCACGCGGCCGATCGCCGACCCGCGGGATCTCTCGATCGCCTACACGCCCGGCGTGGCGAAGGTGAGCCGGGCTATCGCCGAGGACGCCGGGCAGGCCAAGCGCTACACCTGGGCCGACCGGCTGGTCGCGGTGGTCAGCGACGGTACCGCGGTGCTCGGCCTCGGGGACATCGGCGCGAGCGCCTCGCTGCCGGTGATGGAGGGCAAGTCGGTGCTGTTCAAGACCTTCGGCGGGCTCGACTCGATCCCGCTGGTGCTGGACACCACGGACGTGGACGAGATCGTGCAGACGCTGGTCCGGCTGCGCCCGTCGTTCGGCGCGGTCAACCTGGAGGACGTCTCCGCGCCGCGCTGCTTCGAGCTGGAGGACAAGCTCAAGAAGGCGCTCGACTGCCCAGTCATGCACGACGACCAGCACGGCACCGCGATCGTCACGCTCGCCGCGCTGCGCGGGGCGAACCTGGTGCTCGACCGGGACATCGCCGGGGAGCGCGTGGTCGTCTCCGGCGCGGGCGCGGCCGGGGTGGCGTGCGCCCGGATCCTGATCGCCGCGGGCGCGGGCGACGTGACCGTGCTCGACTCGCGTGGCATCGTGCACGTCGGCCGGGAGGGCCTGAACCCGGTCAAGCAGCAGCTCGCGGAGATCACCAACCGCGCCGGGCTGACCGGCGGCATCGCCGAGGCGATGCGGGGTGCCGACGTCTTCCTCGGCCTGTCCAGCTCCACGGTGGACCCGGAGCTGCTCGCCACCATGGCCGCGGACCCGATCGTGTTCGCACTGTCCAATCCGGACCCGGAGATCCATCCGGAAGCCGCGGCCCGGTACGCGGCCATCGTGGCCACCGGACGCAGCGACTTCCCCAACCAGATCAACAACGTGCTGGCCTTCCCCGGCGTGTTCCGCGGCGCGCTGGACGCCGGCGCCCGGGCGATCACGGAGAACATGAAGCTGGCGGCCGCGGACGCGATCGTCGCGGTGGCCGCCGACGACCTCGGCCCGGACCGCATCGTGCCGAGCCCGCTCGACCCGCGCGTGGCACCGGAGGTGGCCGCCGCGGTCGCCAAGGCTGCCGAGACGGACGGCGTCACGGGCTGAAAACGGTTCGTCGGCAGGGGCTTCCCGGGGCGGTTGACCGGGGAGCCCCTGTTTTGTGCCCGGGGTGGTGTTACGGCGAGGAATGAGTCGGCGCGGGTCAGCCGGCAAGCTGCCACAGCGCGCTGATCGGCACGGCGCGTAGTTTTGGGCCGAACGGCAGGGTTTCCGTCCCGGTATGCAGCACGTAACCGGCCAGGAAGTCGCTGCCGAGTCGTTGCTCGAGGTGCCGGATTCCGCGAAAGTCCTGGGAACTCACCGTCGTGGCCGCTTTGATCTCGATGGCGATGACCTGGCCCCGCCGATTCTCGAGTACCGCGTCGACCTCCACCTTGTCCTTGG
Source organism: Amycolatopsis panacis (assembly GCF_003600245.1). Classification (NCBI taxonomy): domain Bacteria; kingdom Bacillati; phylum Actinomycetota; class Actinomycetes; order Pseudonocardiales; family Pseudonocardiaceae; genus Amycolatopsis; species Amycolatopsis panacis. The sequence goes on along the minus strand of NZ_QZFV01000098.1, from coordinate 143,578 downwards.
TGCGGTAGTGGTAGAGCTCGGCCCGGGTCTGCGACCAGGTCAGCTGACGGGCCAGCTCCATCAGTACGAAACCCCCGAGCAGCGCGCCGAACTCACCACTCGGCCGGACCAGCGAGGCCGGTTCTGCCTGGATCAGGTCCGCGGCGATTCCGGTGTCCACAAAGGCCACTTTGGGGGTGTCGACCGCCCGCGCGCTGAGATTGCGGGACCAGGCCGGGATGCGCTTGATGAGGAAGACCTCTTCAAAGAGCCCGAGGTACCGCTGGGCGGTGTGGTGACTCAGCCCGGCGGCGTTGCCGAGCGCGGTCGGGACCAGCAGGCCCGCGTTGCGGGCCGCGATGAGCCGCAGCAGCGTGCGCAGCTGGGAGAACCGCTCGATTTCGCCGAGCTGACGGACATCCCGCTCGACCAGATCGTTGAGATAGGACTCGAAGAAGCGTGCCCTTCGCTGAGGTACCGTCCGGCGCACAGCTTCGGGGAAACCGCCCCGTACCGCCCGCTCGGCGTAGTCCTGCCGGCTGAGTTCGGATCGGTGGTGCAGGTCCGGTCCCAGCGTGAAAGCAGCGTCGACGAACTCGTCGCGGGTGCCGTCGATCTCTCCCTGGGAGAGCGGCCACAGTTCGATGGTCTCGCTCCGGCCCGGCAGGGTGTCCGGCAGCCCGCGCAGGGCGAGTATCTGGGACGACCCGGTGAGCAGGAACCGGCCGGGCCGTGGATCCAGGTCGACTTTCGCCTTGATCGGGAGGAAGAGCTGCGCGGCACGCTGGATCTCGTCGATGATCATCAGCTGGTCGAAATCGACGAAACCGCTGGGGTCGGCGATGGCTGCTTCGAGATCTTGCGGGAGGTCGAGGTTGCGGACCTCGGCTGCGCGGGCCTGCGCGGTGAGCCGGGCGAGGGTGCTTTTGCCGACTTGGCGGGCACCGTTGATCAGGACTACACGCGTGTCGGACAGGGCTTCTGTCACAGAGGCGAGAGCGTGTCGCGCGAAGAACTCCGGCACACTGGTCACTGCGCCATTTTAGCAGTTCAGAGGCGTTGGCTTCCAGATGGTCGCCGACTAGCCTTCCGAAAAGTCGCCGGAGTGCCTTCCAGATGGTCGCTTCACTGCCTTCCGAAAAGTCGCAGCTTCGCCCGCCCGGAGGTCGCGGCCGGTCAGCCGGGCAGGAGGGCCGCCAGCCGGTGTCGCGGGACGTCGACGAGGCGGAGGTCGGCGAGGTCCGGTGGGGCGTCCAGGACGGCGTTCGCCAGGCGGGCGTGGGCGCGGGTCAGCAGGTCCGAGGGGTGGTCGGTCAGGTCCGCCACGACGACGGCGTGGCGGTTGTCCGGGGTGCTGCGCAGCAGGCGGAGGCGGTACTTCGGGGAGACCAGCGCGGTCAGCGCGGCTTGTGCGGCCGCGTCGATGAGGTCGGGGTGGTTGTTCGGGAGCAGCAGGGCCAGCCGTCGGGCGTTGGTGCCGAGCAGGGTGCGCAGCAGCCACGGGCCGGGGTCCGCGGTGAGGTCCATCGCGATCGCGTCGCCTTCCGGGCCCGAGGTGGCCCAGCCGACGGGGCGGGTTTCCAGTGCGAGACCGCCTTCGGCGGCGATTTCGCGGACTGCGCGCACGAGCGCCGGTTTGGTTCCGGCGGCCTCGACAGACTGCGGGCCGTGTGTGTAGATCGCGGAGTTTCCCTTGCGTACGCCGGATTTCTTCGCCTTGGCGGTCGGCTGGCAGACGTAGAGATCGGCTTTGGCGCCGATGGCCTGCGCGCCCGTGTAGCGGTTGAAGTCCGGCAGGATCGCCTCGAAGGTCAGGCCGAGGGTGGCGAGCGCGCGTTGCACCTGCGCGCCCAGCGCCGGATGCCGCGGGCTGTATCCGTACGCGAGCAGGATTCGCCCGATCGTCGGTTCCCGCAACGCTTGCACCGCCCGCGCGGCGAACAGGCCCATGCCCTCTGGCGTGTACGGCGGATCGCTGAACACCAGATCCGCCTTGCCGGTGACCGCGGGCGGCAGCCCGACCCGCAGATCGGTGTGCACCGTCCGCACCTCGCGCGCACTTGTTTCGTCCAGGTACGACAACACGCGCTCGTCGAGATCCACCACGGTCAGCCGGGCCTGTGGGCACACCGCGCGCACGGCCAGCGACGTCAAGTCATGATCGCCAAGGAACAGCACTTCGCTGCGACGCAAGTCATACCTGGCATTCAGCCACAACGCGCGGCGCAGCACAGTCTCCGGCGTCGCCTGCACGTGGTCCAGCGCGGCCAGCGGCGGCGGGACCGCGGCGATCCGCTCGGTCAGCTCGGTCAGCAGCTCCGGCCGCGCGGCCACGGCGGCGTCGAGCGGGTCGGGCAGCTCCGGCAACGCGTAGGTCTCGTACGCGTCGCGGGCGTGCGGGGCGATCCGTACGCCGGCGGGAGAACGCTCCAGATCCTCGGCCAGCGCGGCCAGCACGTCTTCCACGCTCCGCCGTGGTGCGCCGGTCAGCCGGATCAGGTCGGCGAGTTCGTGCGAACCACCGCGCAACAGGGAGAGCACTTGGTACAGCGGGCGGACCGCGGCACCGTGCGCGGCGAGAACGTCGTCGAGAGCGGTCACGGGTACCGAGAGTAGTAGTCCGCTCCGCGGGACATGCTGCCAAGGCCTGTCGATTCGGCTACCGTCGGACCCTGCATCCGAGGTGGGGAGAAGTCTGTGACAATCGAATTTCGCGACGTCACCAAGCGGTATCCGGATGGCACAGTGGCGGTCGACGGGCTCTCCCTGACCGTGGAGGACGGCACCATCACGGTGTTCGTCGGCCCCTCCGGCTGTGGCAAGACGACCTCGCTGCGCATGATCAACCGGATGGTCGAGCCCACCTCGGGCAGCGTCCTGCTCGACGGCGAGGACGTCAGCGCGGGCGACCCGGCCGTGCTGCGCCGAGGGATCGGCTATGTGATCCAGCACGCCGGGCTCTTTCCACACCGGACAGTGCTGGACAACATCGCCACCGTGCCGCTGCTGTCGGGCTGGGACAAGCGCAAGGCCAGGGCCCGGGCGGCCGAGCTGCTGGAGACCGTGGGCCTGCCCACCGGGCTCGGCAAGCGTTATCCGGCGCAGCTGTCGGGCGGGCAGCAGCAGCGGGTCGGCGTGGCCCGCGCGCTCGCCGCGGACTCCCCGGTGCTGCTGATGGACGAACCGTTCTCCGCGGTCGACCCGGTGGTCCGGGAGGGCCTGCAGGACGAGCTGCTGCGGCTGCATTCCCAGCTGGGCAAGACCATCGTATTCGTCACGCACGACATCGACGAGGCGGTCCGGCTCGGGGACAAGGTCGCGGTGCTGCGGGTGGGCGGGAAGCTCGCCCAGTACGGCACTCCCGCCGAGGTGCTCCGGCATCCGGTGGACGATTTCGTCGCCTCCTTCGTCGGCCGCGACCGGGGCTACCGCGGGCTGTCCTTCCTGCCGGCGACCGGGGTACAGGTCTCCCCGGTGAGCACCGTCGAGCTGGGCAGCACCGTGACCGGTCCGTCGGAAGGCTGGCAGCTGGTGGTGAACGAGGACAAACAGCCACGCGGCTGGCTCCCACCGGGCTCCACAGTGGACGGTCCGCTGGCGGAGACCGATCTGGTGGCGGGCGGTTCGCTCTACATCGAGGGCACGCCGATCCGCGGCGCGCTGGACGCCGCGCTGTCCTCGCCGGCCAGCCTCGGCGTGGTGGTGGACGAGGATCTTCGCGTGCTCGGCACGGTGCTGGCGCATCAGGTGCTGGACGTGATCGAGGCTTCCCCGCAGGGGTCCTGATGGGCGACTTCTTCGGCGATCTCGGCCGGTATCTGTCCAGTGTGCACAATCGCGAGGATCTCCTCGGCGATCTCGGCCAGAACGTCTACCTCGCGCTGGTGCCGCTGGCGCTGGGCATCGTGCTGGCGATCCTGCTCGGCTGGCTGGGGCACCACAACCGGGCCGCGCGGTCGGTGCTGCTGGTGGCGTCGAACCTGCTGTACACGATCCCGTCGCTGGCGCTGTTCGTGGTGATCCCGGGCCTCATCGGCTCCCGGATCCTGGACTCTGTCAACGTGATCGTCGCGCTCACCATCTACAGCACGGCGCTGCTGGTGCGGCCGGTGCTGGACGCGCTCGACGCGGTGCCGCCGCACATCGTCGCGGCCGCCACCGCGATCGGCTACCGCGGGCCGCGCCGGTTCCTGGCCGTGGAGCTGCCGCTTTCGGTGCCGGTGCTGGCCGCGGGCGTACGGGTGGCCTCGGTGAGCAACATCAGCCTGGTGAGCGTCGGCGCGCTGATCGGCACCGGCGGGCTCGGCCGGCTGTTCACCGACGGGTTCCAGCGTGAGTACTTCCCGCCGATCGTGATCGGTATCGTGTTGACCATGGTGCTGGCGCTGGTCGTGGACCTGCTGCTGGTGCTGCTGCGGAATCTGCTCACCCCCTGGGAACGCGCGAGCCGGACCACGGCCGGAACGGAGGTGGCCGGATGATCGGCGATGTCTTCGGCTGGTTCACCACAGCCGCGAACTGGCAGGGTCCCGACGGCATCGGGGCGCGGCTGGGTGAGCATGTGGGCTACGTGCTGCTCTCCCTGGTCATCGCGCTCGTGATCGCCATTCCGGTGGGGCTGTTCGTGGGCCACACCGGCCGCGGTGGGGTCGCGCTGGTCAGCATCGGCAACGCCGTCCGCGCGCTGCCCACGCTGGGGCTCATCACCTTCTTGTTCCTGCTGTTCACCGAGAGCACCACAGCCACCGTGATCGGGCTGGTCGTGCTGGCGATCCCGCCGGTGCTCGCGGGGACCTACGCCGGGCTGCAGTCTGCGGAGCACGAGGTGGTGGACGCCGCGCAGGGCATCGGCATGACCGGCTGGCAGCGGCTGTGGCAGGTGGAGGTGCCGATCGCGCTTCCGCTGGTGCTGGGCGGGATTCGCAACGCGGTGCTGCAGCTGGTGGCGACCGCGGCGGTGGCTGCCTACGTCGGGCTCGGCGGGCTCGGCCGGTTCCTGCTCGACGGACTGGCCATTTTGGACTACACCGAGGTCGTCGCGGGCGCGATTCTCACCGCCCTGCTGGCGATCGCGTTCGATCTGGTCCTCGGTGCGGTGCAGCGGGCACTGGTGCCGAAGGGGGTTCGGCTGGCCGCCAAGGCGGCGTCCGGCCGGGCAGTGGCCGTGGGAGGTACGGCGTGAAGCGGTTGGGTGTCCTCGTGGCGGGGCTGGCCCTGCTGCTTTCGGCCTGCGGCAATCCGCTCGCCGGCGGCGGCGAGGGCGGGGCCGGCGGCGATATCATCATCGGCGCCTCCGACGTGGGGGAAAGCCTGCTGCTGGCCCAGATCTACGCCGGGACACTGCGCAACGCCGGGGCGGAGAACGTGACCGTGCGCCCGCCGGTGGGCAGCCGCGAGGTGGTGGTCAAGGCGCTGCAGGACAAATCGCTGTCGCTGGTGCCGGACTACAGCGGGAACCTGTTGCGGTACTTCGACAAGAACACCCCGGCGACAACCTCGGCCGAGGTCTACGCGCAGCTGAAGCAGAAGCTGCCCGCCGGGTTCGAGGTGCTTGAGCAGGCCCCGGCCGAGGACAAGGACCTGCTGGTGGTGGGCAAGCAGCTCGCCGATTCCGGGGTACGCACCTTCTCCCAGCTCGGCCCGCGTTGCAAGGACCTGGTGATGGGTGGTCCAGGCCAGTGGAGCAGCCGGTGGAAGGACCGGATCAAGCAGCTCTACGGCTGCGAGTTCAAGGAGATCCGCACCACCGACACCGGCGGCCCGGTCACCGTGGCCGCCCTGCGCTCCGGTGACGTCCAGGTGGCCGACTTGTTCAGCACCTCGGCCACCATCGCGGCCAACGGCTTCGTCCCGCTGGAGGACGACAAGCACATGTTCCCGGCACAGAACATCGTGCCGCTGGTCGCGAAGGGCGTGCTCAACGAGCGCGAGACGGCCGCGCTGAACCGGGTGTCCGCCGCGTTGACCACCGAGGAGCTGATCCAGCTGAACGTCGAGTTCACCGGGGAGAAGCGCAATCCGCAGGACATCGCGGACGATTTCCTCGCGCGTAACGGGCTGAAGTCCTAACGCGCGTTTCGCGGAAAGGCTGTGAAGGGACCCTTCACGGACTCTGCGTCCGTGAAGGGTCCCTTCACAGCGTTGATCTCACTCGAAGGCCTTGGCGATGAGGGCCTTCTGCTCGACCTCGTGCACCTTCGACGAACCGGCCGACGGCGCGGCCATCGGGCGGCGCGCCACCACGTCGAGCCCGGCGAAGACCTCCGGGAGCCTGCGCGGCAGGTTGAGGCCGAAGAACGGCCAGCCGCCCTGGTTCTCCGGCTCCTCCTGGACCCAGACGATCTGCCGCGAGTTCGAGTAGCGCTCGATCGCAGCCAGGAGCTTCTTCTTCGGCAGCGGGTAGTACTGCTCGATGCGGACGATCGCGACGTCGTCCACCCCGAGCTTCTCCCGCTCGGCGAGCAGCTCCCAGTACAGCTTGCCCGAGGTCAGCAGGACCTTGCGAACCTTGCCGGGGTCGATGTCGGCGTCGTCGATCACGGACATGAACCGGCTCTGACCGGTGAAGTCCTCGACGGCCGAGGTAGCGGCCTTGTTGCGCAGCATCGACTTCGGGGTGAAGACGATCAGCGGGCGCTGGATGCCGTCGAGGGCGTGGCGGCGCAGCAGGTGGAAGTAGTTCGCCGGGGTGGAGGGCACGGCGACGGTCATCGAGGCTTCCGCGCACAGTGACAGGAAGCGTTCGATGCGGCCGGAGGTGTGGTCCGGGCCCTGGCCTTCGTGGCCGTGCGGGAGCAGGAGCACGACGTCGGAACGCTGGCCCCATTTGGCTTCGCCGGAGGAGATGTATTCGTCGATGACGCTTTGGGCGCCGTTGACGAAGTCACCGAACTGGGCTTCCCACATGACCAGGGATTCGGTGTTGGCCACGGAGTAGCCGTATTCGAAGCCGACCGCGGCGTACTCGGACAGCGCGGAGTCATAGATCATCACGCGGCCCTGCTCGTCGGACAGGTGCTGCAGCGGCGAGTATTCCTGGCCGGTGCGGCGGTCGATGTAGACCGAGTGGCGCTGGGTGAAGGTGCCGCGGCGGGAGTCCTGGCCGGACAGGCGGACCAGTTTGCCTTCCAGCGCGAGCGTGCCGAAGGCGAGCAGTTCGCCGAAGGCCCAGTCGACGCCGCCTTCGCGGGACATCTTGTGCCGGCGTTCCATGACGGGCTTGACGCGCGGGTGCGGGGTGAAGCCCTCGGGCACGTTGAGGAAGGCATCGCCGATGTGCTCGACGACCTCCTGCGACACGGCGGTGGCGACCTTGGCCGGGATCTGCTGCTCTTCCTCGACCGAGGGGCTGGCCTTCGCCGGGTGCTTCTCCAGCTCGCGGACCTCGTTGAAGACGTGTTCGAGCTGGCTGGAGAAGTCGCGCAGCGCTGCTTCGGCCTCTTCGACGGAGATGTCGCCACGGCCGATGAGGGACTCGGTGTAGGTCTTGCGGACCGAGCGCTTGGTGTCGATGATGTCGTACATCGCCGGCTGCGTCATCGACGGGTCGTCGCCCTCGTTGTGCCCGCGGCGGCGGTAGCAGATGAGGTCGATGACGACGTCCTTGTGGAACGCCTGCCGGTATTCGACGGCCAGCTTGGCCACCCAGTGCGCGGCCTCCGGGTCGTCGCCGTTGACGTGGAAGATCGGCGAACCGATCATCTTCGCCACGTCGGTGGCGTACTGCGACGAACGCGAGTGCTCCGGCGCGGTGGTGAAGCCGACCTGGTTGTTCACGATCACGTGCACGGTCCCGCCGGTGCGGTATCCGCGCAGCAGCGCGAGGTTCAGGGTCTCGGCCACGACACCCTGCCCGGCGAACGCGGCGTCGCCGTGCATCAGCACGGGGAGGACGGAGTAGCCCCCGGTGACACTGTCGCCCTTGTCCAGGATGTCCTGCTTGGCGCGGACGATGCCTTCCAGGACCGGGTCGACGGTCTCCAGGTGCGAGGGGTTCGCGGTGAGCGACACCTTGGTCTCGCCGTCGCCGAACATGCGGAAGTACTTGCCCTCGGCGCCGAGGTGGTACTTCACGTCGCCGGAACCGTGGGCCTGGCCCGGGTCGAGGTTGCCCTCGAACTCCTGGAAGATCTGGCTGATCGGCTTGCCGACGATGTTGGCCAGCACGTTCAGCCTGCCGCGGTGCGGCATGCCGATGACGACCTCGTCGAGCTCGTGCTCGGCGGCCTTGTCCAGGATGGTGTCCAGCAGCGGGATCGCGGTTTCGCCGCCTTCGAGGGAGAACCGCTTCTGCCCGACGTACTTGGTCTGCAGGAAGGTTTCGAAGGCCTCGGCCGCGTTGAGCTTGGACAGCACGTACTTCTGCACCGCGGGGTCGGGCTTGGCGTGCGGGATCTCCACCCGCTCCTGGATCCAGCGCCGCTCCTCGGGGTCGAGGATGTGGGTGTACTCGATGCCGACGGTGCGGCAGTAGGAGTTGCGCAGCACGCCCAGGATGTCGCGCAGCTTCATGGTCTCTTCGCCGGCGAACCCGCCGACCGGGAACTCCCGGTCCAGGTCCCACAGGGTCAGGTTGTGCGAGAGCACGTCCAGGTCGTGGTGGCTGCGCTGGCGGTAGTTCAGCGGGTCGGTGTCGGCCATCAGGTGCCCGCGCATGCGGAACGCCTCGATCAGCTCGATCACCCGCGCGGTCTTGTCGACCGGGCCGTCCGGGATGTCGGCGACCCAGCGGATCGGCTCGTAGGGCAGGCGCAGGCTGGTGAAGACGTCGTCGTAGAAGCCGTCCTCGCCCAGCAGCAGCTCGTGGATCCGCTTGAGGTACTCGCCGGACTCGGCGCCCTGGATGATCCGGTGGTCGTAGGTCGAGGTCAGCGTCATGATCTTGCTGACCGCGAGGTCGACCAGGGTCTTCTCGCTGGTGCCCTCGAACGCGGCCGGGTACTGCATGGCGCCGACGCCGATGATCGCGCCCTGCCCGGCCTGCAGCCGCGGCACCGAGTGGTTGGTGCCGATACCGCCCGGGTTGGTCAGCGAGATGGTGGTGCCGGAGAAGTCGTCCGCGGTGAGCTTGTTGGTGCGGGCCTTCTTGATGATGTCCTCGTAGGCCTGCCAGAACTGCATGAACGTCATGTCCTCGACGCCCTTGACCGAGGCCACGACCAGCGTGCGCGCGCCGTCCTTGCCCTTCATGTCGATGGCGAGGCCGAAGTTCACGTGCTCCGGGGTCACCGCGAACGGCTTCCCGTCGATCAGCTGGTAATGCCGGTTGAGGTTCGGGTAGTCCTTCAGCGCCCGCACCATCGCGTAGCCGATCAGGTGGGTGAAGGAAATCTTCCCGCCACGGGTCCGCTTGAGGTGGTTGTTGATGACGATCCGGTTGTCCGCCATCAGCTTCGCCGGCACCGCACGGACACTCGTCGCGGTCGGCACGGACAGCGACGCGTCCATGTTCTTCGCGATCGCGGCCGCGGCACCACGCAGCTGCTTCGACTCCGGCTCGTCCTTCTTCACGGCCTTGGCGGGCTCCGCCTTCGCGGGCTTCGGTGCCTGGGTCTTGGCGGGCGCGGGCTTGGCGGGTTCTGCGGTCGCCGGGGCCTTCGCCGGGGCAGGCTGGGACACGGGGGTCTTCGCCTCGGTTGCGTGTCCGTTTTCGCCGCTCGCCGCGCTATCGGCCGCGGCGGGCCGGGCGGCGTCGGCCTTCGCCTGCGGCGACTGCGTCGGCTTGAAATCCGCGAAGAAGTCGTGCCAGGCGGCATCGACTGAGGAGGGGTCCGCGAGGAACTGGTCGTACATTTCCTCGACCAGCCACTCGTTGGGGCCGAACTGTGACGCAGGGCTGCTGCTGGACACGGCTTGGGCTCGCCTCTATCCGTCTCGATCTTGTCTGTGCTAATGCGCCTACCAGGCTAACCCCCTCCGTGACTGCCGTGTGATGGAACTGCCCTGTGTGAGGCCTGGCGCACTAGGGGATCGGTCACTGACTCGATCAAGTGTTCCCGGTCGCGCCGCCGGAGCGCAGCGATCGCTCCTGGACATGGCCTCTTCGGGCAACGTTGGTGCCGGGTTGGCCGCACGTGCGCACCAAGTTCACTGGCCGGCGGTGCACTCCGTCGGTGGAGGATGCGGCCTGTTCGTTCAAGGGCGCCCGGGCCGGTGCCGTCCGGCACGGTGTCTCCCAGGCCGACGAGGTGGTGTGCGCGATGTGGCTGATCGAATGTCCCTCGTTCTGGGACGAAGGCCTGATCCGCCCGCTTGTGACGGAGAACGGCGCGGTCGTGCTGATGTGCGACACCTGCTCCGTGGTCTGGCACACCCCGGCCGGCATCGAGGAGTTCGAGCATGTGGAGCCCGCCGCGCCGGATTGGTCCATCGGCCCGGGCACCCACGTCCGGCCCGGTACGACCCGCTGGGCCGATCCCGCCGACGTGACCACGGCCGGCTGGGGGGACCTTCGCTGGCGGGAACTGCCTTACGCGGGGTGATCGTCGCTCAGCCCAGCGCCCACAGGCGGGCATAGGGACCGCCGGCGCTGAGGAGTTCCTCGTGAGTGCCTTGTTCGGCGATGCGCCCGTGGTCGAGTACCACGATGCGGTCGGCTTTCGCTGCGGTGGCCAGGCGGTGTGCGACGACGAAGGTGGTGCGGCGCCGGGACAGGCTTTCGGTGGCGCGGAGCACGGTGGCTTCGGTCGCGGGGTCCAGGGCGGCGGTGGCTTCGTCCAGCAGCAGGACGTCCGGGTCGACCAATTCCGCTCTGGCCAGGGCGACGAGCTGCCGTTGCCCGGCGGACAAGGAGCGGCCGCGTTCGCCGACCGGCTGGTGGAAGCCGGCGGGTAGCGCGGCTACGCCTTCTAGCGCGCCGACGGCGCGTACGGCGTCTTCGACCTCGGCATCGCTCGCGTCGGGGCGGCCGTAGCGGACGTTGTCGGCGACGGTGCCGGAGAACAGGTGCGCCTCCTGGGGGACGACGCCCATTCGCGCGCGCAGGCCGGGTAAGTCGTACTCGCGGACATCGACGCCGTCGATCAGTACGGCACCGTCGGTGGCGTCGTAATAGCGCGCGACCAACTTGACGGCGGTGGACTTCCCAGCACCCGTGGCGCCGACCAACGCGACAGTCTCACCAGGGGCTACGTCGAGCGACAGCCGTTCCAGCGCGGGCGTGCCGACACTGGCGTAGGAGAACCCGACGTCCTTGAACCGCACTTCGCCGGACAGGTGGGCGGGCAGCGTGACCGGCTTTTCGGCAGTCGGCACGGAGGTCGGCGTACGCAGCAGGTCGCTGATCCGGCTGAGGCCGACCCGCGCCTGCTGGTAGCCGTCGAATACCGACGACAGCTGCTGGATCGGCGCGAAGAACTGCTGAAGGTAGAGAAGGAACCCGAGCAGGACGCCGGCCTCCAGCGTGCCCGCGGCGACGCGGTGCGCGCCGACCACCAGCACCGTGGTCGTCGCCAGGTCCGACAGCAGCGAGACGAGCGGGAAGTACGTCGCGACGTACCGCTGTGCGCGCAGCCGTGAGCGTCGGTACTCGTCACTGCGCGAAGCGAACGCGGCGGCCGAGCGCTCTTCGCGGGTGTACGCCTGGGCCACGCGCAGGCCGCTGACGTTCTCCTGCATGTCGGCGTTGACCACGCTCACCTTGTCGCGCGCCTCGTTGTACGCGCGCGAAGCGACCCGTCGGAACACGAGCGTGGCGACGAGGAGCAGGGGGAGCATGGCGAGCGCATACGCGGCCAGCGCGACATCGGTGACCAGTAGTGCAACGGCGATGCCTACGAGCGTCAGCGCGCTCACCACGGCGGTGGCCAGGCCGGTCTGCAGGAACGTCGACAGCGCGTCGACGTCCGTCGTCATCCGGGTCATGATCTTCCCGGACAGCTCGCGCTCGTAGTAGTCGAGCCCCAGCCGCTGCAGGTGCGCGTAACTACGTACGCGAAGCGAGTACAGCACGGTCTCGCCGACTCGCGCGGTGAGCTTGGTCTGCCCGTGCACCACGAACCAGTCCGCGGCGACGACCAGCGCGCCCACCGCGGCCAGCGTCCACACCACGCCCGCGGCGCCGGGCAGCACGCCGTGGTCGACCCCTCGCTGGTACAGCGCGGGAAGCGCGAGCGAAGCCAGCGCGTCGGCCGCGACGAGCGCGATCACCCCGATCAGCGGCCACCGCACCGGCCGCAGCAGCCGCCCGAGCCGGAAGCCGGGATCGGGTGTCGTGGCGTCCACTTCGGACAGTCGTGGCCGGTCCACCGCGGGTGGCAGCTTCCGTACGCCCTCCAGCAGCTCCGGGGTCGGCGGCACGTCCGCTCCCGCTCCGGCGAACCCCGATCCGCCGCCTTCCGCGCCACCGCGTACGTGCGCGGCTTCGCCGAGCGCGTCGACTTCGTCGGTCTCGCCCACGTCCGGCCACAGCTCGGGGGTACGGCCGTCCGCGCCCCGGTTGAGCACGCTGTGCCGATGCGGTTCCTCTGCGTCGTCGCCTGGCCCGGTGACCAGTTCGCGGAACAGCGGGCACCGCGCTTGCAGCTCGGCCTCGGTGCCCACGTCGACCACCCGGCCCTGGTCGAGCACCGCGATCCGGTCGGCCAGCTGCAGGGTGGAGCGACGGTGCGCGACGAGCAACGTGGTGCGCGCCGCGGTGACCGCGCGCAGGGTCTCGTGGATGGCGGCCTCGGTGACGGTGTCGATCGCGGACGTCGCGTCGTCGAGGATGAGCACGCGGGGGTCGGTCAGCAGCGCGCGGGCGAGGCCGAGCCGCTGACGCTGCCCACCGGACAGCGTGAGCCCGCGTTCGCCGACTTCGGTGGCGTACCCCTCGGGCAGCGCGCGGATGAACTCGTCGGCTTCGGCGGCCCGAGCCGCGGCAAAGACCTCCTCGTCGCTCGCATCCGGTCGCCCGTAGGCGATGTTGTCGCGGATCGAGGAGGAGAACAGGAACGCCTCTTCGAAAACCACGCCGATGGACTGCCGCAGTTGCTTGAGCGGCACGTCCCGCACGTCCACTCCGCCGACCCGCGCCGAACCGTCGTGCACGTCGTAGAACCTGGGCAGCAGCAAGGAAATCGTGGACTTGCCGGACCCCGCCGTGCCGACCAGCGCGAGCGTCTCGCCCGGCTGCGCGGTGAGCGTGAGCCCGTCTAGCACCGGATCGCTGCGCGTGTACCCGAACCGGACGTCGGACAGCTCCACCCCGAGCGGCCCTTCGGGCAACGGCCGCGCGTCCGGGCTGTCCACGACCTCGGGTTGCGCGTCGATCAGCTCGTACACCCGCTCCGCACCCGCGCGCGTCAGCTGCGCTTGTACGACCAGACTGGACAACATCCGCGCCGGCCCGATCAAGATGGCCAGGTAGGTCGCGAAGGCGAGGAAGGTCCCGAGGCTGATCTGCCCGTTCAACGCAAGCATGCCACCGATGGCCAGCACCGCTACTTGCCCGGCCGCGGGCAATGCCGAAGTGGTCGCAGTGGGCAGGGCGGACAGCCTCGCCGCGCGAAGCCGCTCGGCGAACAGCTTCCGCGCCGTACGCTCCAGCCGGGACACCTCGCGCGCTTCCTGTCCGAAGCCTTTCACGACGCGTACGCCGGTGACGGTCTCCTCTACCTGCTGCGCGACGTCGGCTGCCCGCTGTTGTGCCGACCAAGTGGCCGGGAACAGCCGCCGTCTGCTCAACGTCACCACGATCCCGACGGCAGGCGCCACGATCAACGCGATCACGGTCAGCAGCGGCGACATCCACAGCATCGCGCCGAGCGACAGCACCGCGAAGATCACCGACCCGGCCGACAACGGCACCTGCATGAGCAACCCGGTGACGAGCTGCAGGTCCGAGATCGCCCGCGAGACCACTTGCCCGGTGCGCAATGCGTCCTGCTTGCCGCCATCGAGCCGGGACACCGCGTTGAACACCTGATTGCGCAGATCGTGTTGCACGTCCAGCGCGAGCCGGCCGCCCACGTACCGGCGCAGGAACGCCGAACCGAACGCGACCACCTGCAAGGCGACCAGCGCGATCGCGATCCCGGTCAGCTGCGCGGTGTGCCCGTCCACCGCGCCGTCCACCGCCGAGCGCACCAGCAGCGGGCTCGCGGCCTGCACGCCGACGCTCAGGATTGCCGCCGTCATGGCCAGCACGACCACGCCGCGGTGCTGCCAGCATGCGGCCCAGAGGCGGCGCACCCAGCCGGTGGGCCGGGGCGCCGTCCCGGAAACCGGACGGTCTTGACGCGCAGGCGTCGCTGTGGTGCTCACGTCACAAATCTAGGGACCAGGACCGACAATTTATTCCCGGACGCCCGCCGCGCGGGCCCGATGGTGCCTGCCGCAGTGTGCCGGACGAGCGATGTTCATCACCGGCCGGGGAGTTCCCGTCGCTGCCACGCAGGTCTGACAACTACGCCTGACGACGTGTTTTGCCCGGCATGTGCAGAAAGAGCACCGCCAGTTGGCCCTTGGGGCAGGAAAACGCAGCCGGACGGATGTGCCCCCCGGGGAGGCGCGGCGGCACGTTATTACCTAAGCTGGTACTTGGCGGCCCGCTCCCAGTGACCCCCAGGCTGGTTGAGCGGGTCGCCCCTTTTTGTCCGGGGATCCGCTGCCCCGTATCCGATCGCGAGGGGCCGCTGCGTAATGCGGAGGCCCCTCGCGTCGCCAGATGGTTTTGTGGTCGGGAAAGCGGGTCAGGAAAGGACGGTCTCCAGCGCCGTGTGCGGCAGGTCGTGCGCGGCGGCGACCGGTGCGTTGGTCAGCGCGCCGTGGTGCGTGTTGAGGCCGAGGGCCAGCGCCGGGTCCGCGGACAGGGCGGCTTGCCAGCCGTGGTCGGCCAGTTGCACGGCGTAGGGCAGGGTCACGTTCGTGAGGCCGTACGTCGACGTACGGGGCACCGCGCCGGGCATGTTCGCGACGCAGTAGAACACCGACTCGTGCACGCGGTAGGTCGGGTCGTCGTGCGTCGTCGGCCGGGAGTCGGCGAAGCAGCCGCCTTGGTCGATAGCGATGTCCACCAGCACGCTGCCCGGCTTCATGCGGGACACCAGATCGTTCGACACCAGCTTCGGCGCCTTCGCGCCGGGCACCAGCACCGCGCCGACGACCAGGTCGGCTTCCAGCACGGCTTCTTCGACCGAGAGCCGGTTGGAGGTCACCGTGCGGATACGGCCGCCGAAGTCGTTGTCGATCTGGCGAAGGCGGTCCACGTTGGTGTCCAGGATCTCCACGTCCGAGCCGAGGCCCAGCGCCACCCGTGCGGCGTTCAGGCCGGCCACGCCGCCACCGATCACCACAACGCGCGCCGGGTGTACGCCCGGGATACCGCCGGGCAGCACGCCACGGCCACCGCTCGGCTTCATCAGCGCGAACGCGCCCACCTGCGGCGCCAGCCGTCCCGCGACCTCCGACATCGGGGCCAGCAGCGGCAGCGCGCCGTTCGGCTTCTGTACGGTCTCGTACGCGATCGCCGTGGTGCCCGAGGACAGCAGCGCGTCGGTCAGTGGCCGGTCCGCGGCGATGTGCAGGTACGTGAACAGCACCAGGTCTTTGCGCAGCCGCGGGTACTCGTCGGCGATCGGCTCCTTGACCTTGAGCACGAGCTCGCCCTCGGACCAGGTCTCCTCCGCCGTGGCCAGCACCTTCGCGCCCGCGGCCACGTACTCCTCATCGGTGATCGAGGAACCGGCGCCGGCCTGGGTCTCGACGAAGACGTCGTGTCCGCGGCCGACCAGTTCGTGCACACCGGCCGGGGTCAGCGCGACCCGGTACTCGTGCCTCTTGATCTCACGGGGAACGGCGATACGCACGGCGGCCTCCTGGCGGCTTGGTTCGAGGTGCTGCCACTCACGGTGATACACCCGGACAGTGGTGTCATCGTGTTCCAGTCACAGTTTTCAGGGCATTTCGTAGTGCTCCCGAAACAAGCCCTTGACATCGAGCGCACTTGAGGTAGTTCGCTGTCCCGCGGCGGTGACGAGGCGGAAGGGCGGGATATGCGCGCGGTGTGGCTGAGGGAGTTCGGCGGGCCTGGAGTGCTGGTCGCGGGGGAGGCCCCGGATCCGGTGCCCGGTCCGGGGCAGGTGCTGATCGAAGTGGCGTTCGCGAACATCACGTTCGTGGAGACCCAGTTCCGGGCCACCGGATCCGGACCGTACGCGGCGGAGCTGCCGATGGTCCCCGGCAACGGCGTCGGCGGCGTGATCAGCCGCATCGGCACGGGCGTGGACCCGGCGCTGGTCGGCCGCCGGGTGGTCACCTCCACCGGCGGTCGCGGCGGGTATGCCCAGCGGGCCGTGGCCGACGCGGCGCTGGTTTTCCCGGTGCCTGACGCGCTGAGCCTCGATGTGGCGGTGGCCTTGCTCGCCGACGGCCGCACCGCGACCGGCCTTATGCACGCGACGGACGTACGCGCGGGTGACCGCGTACTGGTCGAGGCTGCCGCCGGTGGTGTGGGCAGCCTGCTGGTGCAGCTGGCGAAGGCGGCGGGCGCGGAGGTGGTGGCCGCCGCCGGTGGCCCCGCGAAGGCTGCCCAGGCCCGCGACCTCGGCGCCGACCTGGCGGTCGACTACACCGATCCCGGCTGGCCGGACGTTGCCGGGCCGGTCGACGTGGTCTTCGACGGCGTCGGCGGTCCGGTCGGCACGGCCGCGTTCACTCTGCTCCGTCCTGGCGGCCGGATGGCGATCTACGGACTCTCCAGCGGCTCGTGGGCGGAAGTGTCCGAAGAGGACGCTCAGGCCCGGGACGTGACGCTGGTTCGTTCCATTGGTGACGCGAAAGCGTTGCGTGGGTTCACCGAAGCCGCGCTCGAAGCGGCTGCGGCCGGCGTGCTCAGCCCGGTGATCGGCCAGCGGTTCCCGCTGGAACGCGCGGCGGACGCGCATGCGGCGATCGAATCCCGTGGCACAGTGGGGAAAACCTTGCTGATCGCGTGAACAAGGCCCGGGTCAGCTCCAGCGGAGTGCGATCAGCTGGGTGAGTAGCGCCAGCCGGACGTCCGGGTCCTCCAGATCGAGCGGCACCTGGTCGAGAAGCCGTTTCATCCGGTACCGCAAGGTGTTCGGGTGGATACGCAGCTGTTGCGCGGCCGCTCGCGGGTCGCCGGGGTGGCGGAGCCATTCATAAAGCGTGTCGACGTACCCCGTCCTGCTTGCCTCGTCGTGTTCCTGCAGGACGCCGAGCGGACCGAGTTCGGCGACGCGCGCGGCTGCGGCTCCGGTCGCCGCGCGGTGCAGGACCAGGGCGGTCCACACCTCGTCGTATGCCACCACACGACTTTCGACCAATCCGGCGCGCAGCAAGCCGATCGCCTCGTCCGCCTGGGCGCGTGAAACCGCCAGCGCGGCAATGGTTCCGGGCGCGCCCGCGGCGGCGCGGGGCACTCCGCCACGGCGGGAGGCCGGTTGTGCGCGCAGGGCATCGCGCAGTTCGGGCCAGCCGCCAGGGCCGGCCCGGTCGGGGACCACGGCGTACAGCAGCCCGCCCAGCTCCGTCGCGGGTGGGCGGCGGCCGACGCCCTGGGAGATCCGTTCCAGCAAGGCCAGCTGGAGTCCTTCGGCGTCCCGGCCGTCGCCGCCGGTCACCTCGATGACCACGACTCGGTGCGGTTCGTCGGACAGGTCCAGCTCGGCGACCGCGCGGCGCGGCGCGGCACGGCCTTCCAGCACCGCCCGCAGCAGCTCGGCGGACGCCCGGCGTTGCGCGTCCGTGTGCGCTCGCCGCCGCAGCAGATGCAGTGCGACGACCGGGGCGGAGTCCGCGAACGCCGCGGCGCGCTCCTCCGGCACCGGGCCGGTCACCACCGCCCACATCGACCCCAGCAACTCGCCGCCCATCCGGATCGGCACGATCAGCCGCGGGAGCGTGCCGTCGCGCTGGGCAGGCACGAAGATCGTCTGCCGTCCGCGCGAAAGCTCCCGGAACACCCCGCGGGAACGGAACCTGGCGAGCACGTCGTCCGGGATGCGGCGGCCCATGATCGTGGCCACCCGAGCCGGGTCGGTGAGATCCTGACGGGCGGAGTAGGCGAGCACCCGGGAGTTGGTGTCCTCGATGGTCACCGGCGCGTCCACCACCGAGGCAACCGCATCGGCGAGCCGGAACAGGTCGCCGGAGCCCGGATCACCGCCCTCTTCGAGCGATTCGGATTCGTCGGCCAGTGCGTCGAGGACCGTGCGCAGCAGCCACACGAGCTGGGCCCACGAGGTCGCCGCGTGCACCTGGATCAGCGCGATCCCGGCCGCCTTCGCCGCCCGCCGCACCGGTTGCTTGGCGGCCAGCGGCGGCTTCAGCAGCACAGCCGCGGCGCCCTGCGCGGCGCTCACCCGGACGAGTTCGACCGCGTCCGCCGGCTCCGCGGTGGCCACGCCCAGCACCAGATCCCCGGCGGCGAGCCCGGACGGGGCACCCGGTTCGGCGATCACCACGTCACCGACCGCGGGGCAGTCCTCGGGTAGCTGCAGCGCGTGCAGCAACGTCGGCCCGACCCGGTCCACCACACTGCGCACCGAGACCACTGCCACCTCCGTCTTTCCCGCTCAACGGTAGAAGACCGCGGCCGCTGCGCCACTCGCGGGACACCCCAACCGGTTGTGCCACCCGATTACCGGCTTCTCCCAGCTCATGGGAACAGTAGGGTGGGACGGTCCGCGCGGTTAGCGTCGTGGCCGATCCGATTCCCCGCCGGGTCATGCCCAACCCTTTGACCCGCAAGGAGAAACCGATGCCGGACGACACCGCGGCCTGGTCCTTCGAAACCAAGCAGATTCACTCGGGAGCGGCCCCCGACCCGGCCACCGGAGCCCGTGCGACGCCGATTTACCAGACCACTTCGTTCGTTTTCCGGGACAGCCAGCACGGGGCCGATCTGTTCAGCCTCGCCGAGCCGGGCAACATCTACACCCGCATCAACAACCCCACCCAGGACGTGCTGGAGCAGCGGGTCGCCGCGCTGGAAGGCGGGGTCGCGGCGCTCGCGTTCGCCTCCGGCTCGGCCGCCACCACGGCGGCGATCCTGAACCTGGCCAGCGCGGGCGACCACTTCGTGTCCAGCCCTTCGCTCTACGGCGGCACCTACAACCTGTTCCACTACACGCTGCCGAAGCTCGGCATCGAGGTCACCTTCGTCGACGACCAGGACGACGCCGAGCAGTGGCGGGCCGCGGTCCGGCCGAACACGAAGCTGTTCTTCGCCGAGACGCTCGCCAACCCGGGCGGCAACGTGCTCGACATCCGCAAGGTCGCGGACGCGGCCCACGAAGCGGGCGTACCGCTGGTCGTGGACAACACCGTGCCCACGCCGTTCCTTCTGCGGCCGATCGAACACGGTGCGGACGTCGTCCTGCACTCGGCCACGAAGTACCTCGGTGGCCATGGCACCACCGTCGCCGGCCTGCTGATCGACGGTGGCACGTTCGACTTCGGCAAAGACCCGGCCCGCTTCCCCGGGTTCAACGAGGCTGACCCGAGCTACCACGGCCTCAAGTACTGGGAAGCGCTCGGCCCGGGTGCGTACGCAGCGAAGGCGCGCGTTCAGATCCTTCGCGACACGGGCGCGGCGATCGCCCCGTTGAACAGCTTCCTGATCCTGCAGGGCATCGAGACGCTGTCGTTGCGTCTGGAGCGGCACGTCTCCAACGCGCAGGCGCTCGCCGAGTGGCTGGAGCAGCGAGACGAGGTCGAGAAGGTCTACTACGCCGGTCTGCCGTCCAGCCCGCACTACACGGCCGCGCAGAAGTACCTGCCGCGCGGTGCGGGCGCAGTGCTGTCGTTCGACTTGCGTGGCGGCGCGGATGCGGGCCGCAAGTTCGTGGACGGCACGGAGTTGCACAGCCAGCTGGTCAACATCGGCGACGTGCGGAGCCTGATCGTGCACCCGGCGTCCACCACGCACAGCCAGCTCAACACGGACGAACAGCTGGCCAGCGGCGTCACCCCGGGGCTGGTCCGGCTGGCCGTCGGCCTTGAAGGGCTCGAGGACCTGAAAGCCGACCTGGAAGCGGGGTTCCGCGCCGCAAAGGCGGACCTGTGACCGATCCCGTGCCCGCCACCGGCGCGTGGCGGGCCGGGGATCCGCCCGGGCGGCGGAAGTGGTTCACCGGTCCCGGCGCGCTCGCGCTGGAGGCCGGCGGTGTGCTGCCCGGCTACACCCTCGCCTACGAGACGTGGGGAACTCTCGCCCCAGACGCGTCCAACGCGGTGCTGATCGAGCACGCGCTCACCGGCGACAGTCACGTGGCCGGTCCGGCCGGGCCGGGACACCCGAGCCCCGGCTGGTGGGACGGGCTGGTCGGGCCGGGCAAAGCCTTCGATACCGACGAAGTGTTCGTGGTCGCCGCGAACGTGCTCGGTGGGTGCCAGGGCTCCACCGGGCCGGCTTCCCCCGATCCGGACGGCAGGCCGTGGGGCAGCCGGTTCCCGGCGGTGACCGTGCGGGACCAGGTGCGTGCCGAGGCAGCGCTGGCGGACGCGCTCGGCATCGAGCGCTGGGCCGCCGTGGCCGGTGGGTCGATGGGCGGTATGCGGGCCCTCGAATGGGCGATTTCATTACCCGGCCGGGTTGCCTCGGCGCTCGTGGTGGCCTCGACCGCGCAGGCCTCCGCGGAACAGATCGCCTGGGCTTCGCCGCAGCTGCACGCGATACGCGCCGATCCGGGCTGGCGTGGCGGCGACTACTACTCGGCCCAGCCGGGGGAGGGTCCGCACACTGGGCTCGGGATCGCCCGGCGGATCGCGCACACCACTTACCGCAGCGAGGCCGAACTGGCCGTGCGATTCGGCAGCAGTCCGCAGGAGGCCGAGGATCCGTTGCGGGGCGGCCGGTTCGCCGTCGAGTCCTATCTGGACCATCACGCGGACAAGCTGGCCCGCCGGTTCGACGCGGGCTCCTACGTGCGGCTCACCGAATCGATGAACACCCACGACGTGGGCCGCGGCCGGGGCGGGGTGGCCGCCGCACTGGGCCGGATCACCGCCCGGGTCGTGGCCGCGGGCGTGCACAGCGACCGGCTGTACCCGCCGTACCAGACGGAACGGATCGCCGCCGGTACCGGGACCACCGCCGCGGTGCTGGACTCCCCGCACGGCCACGATTCGTTCCTGCTGGAAACTGCCCAGCTCGCCGCGCTCGTCAAGTCACTCCTCGGCTGAACGGCTGTGAAGGGACCCTTCACGGACGCAGAGTCCGTGAAGGGTCCCTTCACAGCGGGAAAAATCAGCCGATCGCGGCAGTGAGCGGAGCGTAGTAGCCGCCCCGCTGGCCTGCCACGGTCGGGTGGTAGGACTCGTCGATCGGGGGGGTGAGACTGCGCAGGTAGTCACCAGCCGCGGAGCAGATGTTGTGGCCGTTGAAGGCCGGGCGGACATCCACGAACTTCGCCCCGGCCGCCGCGGCGCGCGCGGACAGCACCGAGTCCAGCGCGTCCACGCCGGAGTTGATCGCGGACCGCTTCGTGTCGCTCAGCCCGACGGCGCACGAACCCGGCACGGTGTAGAAGCGCGGGTAGGACAGCACGACGAGCTTCGCGTTCGGCGCCTTGGCCTTGACCGCCGCGTACACCTTGTCGAGCAGCCCCGGCAGAGTGTTCTTCAGGTAGGACTTCGCCGTGTTCACCCGGTTGATGCAGGTCTGGTCGTCGTTGAAGGTGCACGTCATGATCACGTCGGTGGCGCCGGCGTCGTTGCCGCCGACGGTGACCGTGACCAGTGTGGCGTTCGCAGGCATCGAGCTGATCTGGTTCAGCACGTCGCCGGTCTTGGCGCCGGAGCAGGCGAGGAAGGTGAAGTTGGTGCCCGAATGGGCGTTGGCCCACAGCGGTCCGAAGGCGTTCGCGCTGCGTTTGCAGTCGCCCGAGTTGCCGTAGTCCCCGGCGCCCACTCCGGAGGCGAAGGAATCGCCGAGCGCGACGTAATTGGTGGCCCGGACGGCGTTCGCGGTGCCCGCGATGCCGAGTGAAGCAAGCAGAGCGACCCCCAGGGTCGCGCACATCCGGACGAGGTTTCGTGATCGTGGACGGGTGGCAGCAGACATGGGTCACTCCTGTCGTGTCAACTTGATGCGCCCCGGGTCTGGTGCAGGTCTCGTTGTCTGTCACCGAGCCAGGGCAGGCTCCAGGTGTTGATCATAGCGTGGCGCTGGGTGGCGGGCTTCGGCCTGGGCTGGGGTGCGGTGGCCGAGCTCGCCGTGGACGCGGCGATGGTTGTACCAGTCGACGTATTCGGCGACTGCGATCTCGACATCGTGGACCGATTGCCAGCCGTGGCCGCGGACGATAGTGAACTCCGCGGTCGGAATGATGGACGACGCCGGTCACGTCGTGTCCAGCTCTTCTTCTGCTCCATATTCCCATCTCCAACGCGTCGAGGGCGAGATTTGTGTGTAGCGAGGTGGAGGCCCAGCCCACGACCATTCGGGAGAAAACATCGATAACGAACGAGGCATACACCCATCCGGAAAGCGTCCGGAAATAGGTGATGTCGGCGACCCAGAGCCGGTTCGGGCGATCAGCGGAAAGCGCCGGTCGACCAGGTCCGCCGGAGACGGCGAGGCCGCGGCTGCGATAGTTGTCCTGGGTTGCCTGCCGCGCTGCAGCCCCTGCAGGCCTGAGCGGCGCATCAACCGCTCGACTGTGCAGCGAGCCACGCGCACGCCCTCTCGGTCGAGCTGTGCATGAATTTTCCGCGCCCCGTAGACGTCGTAATTCTTGCGGAACACGCGCCGATCTCGGTGAGCAGTTCCGCATCCGCACAGCGCGTTGTGACGGTGCGCGCTTCTTGGCTGTCCACTACGTTCTCGGGGCGATCTGCACGCCCGCGTCGTTCACGACCGCGCAGATCGACTCGGCCCCGGGTTTCTTCCCCTCAATAGCCCGCTCGCGGTGGCCGTCACCATCATCGACGACCGCCGCGAGCGGAACCTCCCGTCGATGCGCGGAATCGTCCGGAGTTACTTGATTGTGCGGTCGAGCTCCGCGGCGGCGAAAAACGCCGAAGCCATCTTCAGAATCTCGTTCGCCTCCGCAACTCACGCACCTCGCGCTCCAGCTCAGTGATCCGCGTCGCATCGTTGCTGGTGCGGCCGGGCGCCGTGCCGGCTCGATCTCGGCGTGCTTGACCCATGTCCGCAACGCCTCCGGGTGTACGTCCAACTGGCCCGCGACCCGGCGGATCGCCGCCATCCGCCACCCCTCGGCCGCGATCGCGTCCAACGCCATCCGCGTCGCCCGCTCACGCAGCTCGTCGCTGTACTTCTTCGGTGCCGGCATGCTCTGCACCCTCCCCGGGATCACAGCCTGTACCGAACCCGGGGCGCATCAACTTGACGGAGTCAAGCAATATTCATGCGCAATCCCCACGGGCACCTCAAAAGGGGCAGGTTGCCCCACTTGGCTCAACCCGAAAGTCCGACCGGAGGTTAGTGCCCGCTAACACCCGGTCCTACTATGGCCCGATGCGGGCGAATCCCACCCCACTCGTGCAGGGCGAGAAGGCGAACAGGCGGGAACAGATCATGGCGGCCGCCGCCGAGCTGTTCGCCCACCACGGCTTCCACGGCGTCGGCATCGACGATATCGGTGCCGCGGTCGGCATCTCCGGACCCGCGCTGTACCGGCACTTCCGCAGCAAGGACGCGATCCTCGGCGAGATGCTCGGCTCGATCAGCGACTTCCTGCTGACCGGCGGTACCGCGCGGGCCGAGGCGGGCGGCACGCCGGAGGAGCTGCTCGGCGCGCTGGTCCGCTTCCACGTCGACTTCGCCCTCGACAACCCGGCCCTGATCACCGTCCAGGAGCGCAATCTGGCGAACCTCACCGACAGCGACCGCAAGCAGGTGCGGGCCCTGCAGCGGCAGTACGTCGAGGTGTGGGTGCGGGCGATCCGCGCGGCGCGGCCGGGCCTCGGCGAGCGGCAGGCCCGGTCGGCGGCACACGCCGTGTTCGGCCTGATCAACTCCACCCCCTACAACCGCCATCTCGGTGACGGCGAGCTGGCCGATCTGCTGTGCCGGCTTGCGCTCGGTGCCCTTTCCGCGGCGGGCTGAGCACCCGGATTTCGGGGTATCCCCACGAGTGCCGGTGCTGGTGTTTGATAGGCACGTGACCCCCGACCGGAGCGAAGACGAGCAGCGGCTCGTCGAGAAGGCGCAGCGTGCGCTCGTCGCGATCAGCCTTGGCGAAGACGCCGAAGCACTCGACGAGGTCATGCCGTCGGCCGACGAGCCGGACGCCCGGTCCGAGGAGACGAAGGCGCTGATGATGCTGCTGTTCGGCGAGTGCAGCGCGATGGTGTCCACGCTGGGTGACGGCGGCACCGCCCCGGTCAAGGTCCAGGTCTTCGACGAGGACGGCGAAGAGGTGTCCATCGATCAGGCCGATCCGCCGGTGCGCACCGCGGTCCGCACGCTGCTGGCCGAGGTGCACGGCAACACCGCCGCCGCGCGGGAGCAGGTGGAGATCGCACTCGCCAGCGCCGCGCCGAACGAGGTGGACAGCCTGGTCTTGCAGGCCTTGCGCTGGACCATCCGGCTGTCGGTGGAATGTCTCGACCGGGATCTGCCGGTCGCGTCCTGGATCTCGGACGCGGTCTCCGACTGAGGATCGCCCGGATACCGGCCGTCGTCTGCCGCCGCGCGAGTCGCGGCCTGGTCAAGACACTGCTGGGTGACGCCGAGATTGAAGCCCCGCAGTTGCCCTGGGCACACTGAGTGCAACCGGACTGGACAGGCTGGTTAACGACCACTAACCTCGAAGAGGAGTTAACGACCGCTAACGTCTCGACGGAGAGCCATGGACACGCCGGTACTGCGCAGTTCCGCGGACCCGCGCAGCGATACCTTCACCCGCAGCGTCGCCTCGCACGGTGAGCTTGTCGAAGACCTGCGCAAGCGTCTGGCCACGACCCGGCTCGGCGGGCCGGAGAAGTCCCGGACCCGGCATGTCGAGCGCGGCAAGCTGCTGCCCCGAGACCGGGTGGACACCCTGCTCGACCCGGGTTCGCCGTTCCTGGAGCTGTCGCCGCTGGCGGCGACCGGGCTCTACGAGGACGAGGCGCCCGCGGCCGGGATCATCACCGGGATCGGGCGGGTGTCCGGGCGCGAATGCGTGATCGTGGCCAACGACGCCACGGTCAAGGGCGGCACCTACTACCCGATAACGGTGAAGAAACACCTGCGGGCGCAGGAAGTCGCGCTGCACAACAATCTGCCGTGCATCTACCTGGTCGACTCCGGCGGCGCGTTCCTGCCGCGGCAGGACGAGGTCTTCCCGGACCGTGAGCACTTCGGCCGGATCTTCTACAACCAGGCCACCATGTCCGCGCGCGGCATCCCGCAGATCGCCGCGGTGCTCGGTTCGTGCACGGCGGGCGGCGCGTACGTGCCGGCGATGAGCGACGAAGCGGTGATCGTGCGCAATCAGGGCACGATCTTCCTCGGCGGCCCGCCGCTGGTGAAGGCGGCGACCGGCGAGGTGGTCACCGCAGAGGAGCTGGGCGGCGGCGACGTGCACTCCCGGCAGTCCGGAGTGACCGACCACCTCGCCGCCGACGACGCGCACGCCTTGCGCATCGTCCGCGACATCGTGTCCACACTCGGCCCGCGCACGCCGCGGCCGTGGGACGTGCGGCCGGTCGAGGAGCCGGCAGCCGATCCGCGCGAGCTGTACGGCGTGGTGCCCACCGATTCGCGGACGCCTTACGACGTGCGCGAAGTGATCGCGCGGGTCGTGGACGGCAGCCGGTTCTCGGAGTTTAAAAAGGAATACGGCAGCACGCTGGTCACCGGATTCGCGCACATCCACGGGCATCCGGTCGGCATCATCGCGAACAACGGCGTGCTGTTCGCCGAATCCGCGATGAAGGGCGCGCACTTCATCGAGCTGTGCGACCGGCGTTCGATCCCGTTGGTATTCCTGCAGAACATCACCGGGTTCATGGTCGGTCGCGCGTATGAGGCGGGCGGTATCGCCAAGCACGGCGCGAAAATGGTGACCGCCGTGGCGTGCGCCAGGGTGCCGAAGTTCACTGTGATCATCGGTGGTTCGTTCGGCGCCGGGAACTACTCGATGTGCGGCCGGGCGTACTCGCCGCGGTTCCTCTGGATGTGGCCGAACGCGCGGATCTCGGTGATGGGCGGGGAGCAGGCCGCGTCGGTGCTTTCCACCGTGCGCCGGGACGCGATCGAGGGCCGTGGCGGCGAATGGTCCACAGAGGACGAAGAGACGTTCAAGGACCCGATCCGCGAGCAGTACGAGGAACAGGGCAGCCCGTATTACTCCACCGCGCGGCTGTGGGACGACGGCGTGATCGACCCGGCGGACACCCGCACGGTGCTCGGGCTCGCGCTTTCGGCCGCGGCCAATGCCCCCCTGCCCGAGGTCAACTACGGCGTCTTCCGGATGTGATGAGCGTGTTCACTACTGTGCTGGTCGCCAACCGCGGGGAGATCGCCGTCCGCGTGATCCGGTCGTTGCGCGAACTCGGGATCCGTTCCGTCGCGGTGTACAGCGACGCGGACGTCGATGCCCGCCACGTGCGCGAGGCCGACACCGCGGTGCGGCTCGGCCCCGCCGAAGCGGCGAAGAGCTACCTGTCCATTCCGGCGATCGTCGATGCCGCTCGGGTGACCGGCGCACAGGCGGTGCACCCGGGTTACGGCTTCCTCGCCGAAAACGTCGACTTCGCCAGGGCCTGCGCCGAGGCGGGGCTGGAATTCATCGGCCCGCCGCCCGAGGCGATCGAGAAGATGGGCGACAAGATCCGGGCGAAGGCCACGGTCTCCGCGGCCGGTGTGCCGGTGGTGCCCGGTGCGTCCGATGTGGACATACCTGCGGGCGGATTCGCCGAAGCCGCTGCCCGGGTGGGTTATCCGTTGCTGATCAAGCCTTCCGCGGGTGGTGGCGGCAAGGGCATGCGGCTGGTCCACGAAGAGTCCGAATTGGACGCTGCGGTGGAGTCGGCCCGCCGCGAGGCGAAGAGTTCCTTCGGTGACGACACGTTGCTGATCGAGCGGTTCGTCACCACCCCACGGCACATCGAGATCCAGGTGCTGGCCGACGCGCACGGAACCGTGCTGCACCTCGGCGAGCGCGAGTGCAGTCTGCAGCGGCGGCACCAGAAGATCATCGAGGAAGCGCCTTCGGTGCTGCTCGACGAGGCGACCCGGCAGAAGATGGGCACCGCGGCCGCGGAGGCCGCCCGCTCGGTCGGTTACGTCGGCGCCGGCACCGTCGAGTTCATCATGTCCGCGCACAATCCGGACGAGTTCTTCTTCATGGAGATGAACACCCGGCTGCAGGTCGAGCATCCGGTCACGGAAATGGTCACCGGCCTGGATCTGGTGGCCTGGCAGGTGCGGATCGCCGCCGGCCAGCCGCTCACCGTCGGGCAGGAGGACGTGCGGCTCGAAGGGCACGCGATCGAGGCCCGCGTCTACGCCGAGGACCCGGCCCGTGGCTTCATCCCCACCGGCGGCAGGGTGCTGGCCGTGCGCGAGCCGTCCGGCGCCGGCGTCCGGGTGGATTCGTGGATGGCTCCCGGCGCGGTGATCGGATCGAGCTACGATCCGATGCTGGCCAAGGTGATTGCGTACGGGCCGGACCGCGAGGCCGCCCTGCAGAAGCTCGACCGGGCGCTCGCCGACACGGCGTTGCTCGGGGTCGGCACGAACATCGCGTTCCTGCGCGCACTGCTTGCGGACGAGGACGTGCGGGCCGGGCGCCTGGACACCGAACTGGTCGACCGGCGACTGTCCGAATTGGTCTCCCCGGCGGTGCCGCCGGAGTTCTTTGTGGCCGCGGCCGTGGATCGGCTGCTCTCGCTGGAGCCTGCCGGAGCGGTGGTGGACCCGTGGGAGGTGCCGTCGGGCTGGCGGCTCGGCGCTCCCGGTGGCGTGACCTTCCGCCTGCGTACCGGGGAAAACCAGGCGGTGGTGCGAGTGACCGGCACACCGTCGGCGGCTTCGGTGCAAGTGGACGACGAAGAACCGGTCGAGGTTTCCGCGTACCGTGAAGGCGATCTGCTCGAAATTCACCGGGCAGGCGGGACCGAGCGCTACCGGTGTGCGGACGGTCCGGAAAGGACAGTCTGGCTCTCGCGGGAGGGCAGGGCGTTCGCGTTCGCCGACCAGGAGTTCACGCTCGCCGCGCGAGGTGAGGCGGCGGGAGCCGGTCCGGTCAAGAGCCCGATGCCGGGCACCGTGCTGGTGGTCAAGGCCGCCGAGGGCGACGTGGTACAGGCCGGGGCGCCGTTGCTGGTCGTCGAGGCGATGAAGATGGAACACACCGTGACCGCGCCGATCGACGGTGTGGTGAGCGAGCTGCCGGTCCGGGTCGGACAGCAGGTCGCATTGGACGAGACGCTGGCCGTGGTGACTGCCGGAGAGGAGAAGCCGTGATCGACTTCCGGCTGGACGAGGAATACGAAGCACTGCGCAAGACCGTCGAGGACTTCGCGCGCACCGAGGTCGCGCCGGTGATCGGGCCGTTGTACGAGAAGGAGGAGTTCCCGTACGACCTGGTCGCCAAGATGGGCGAGATGGGCCTGTTCGGCCTGCCGTTCCCCGAGGAATTCGGCGGGATGGGCGGGGACTACTTCGCGCTGTGCCTCGCCCTGGAGGAACTGGCCCGAGTGGACTCCTCGGTGGCGATCACCCTGGAGGCCGGGGTTTCGCTCGGCGCGATGCCGATTTACCGGTTCGGCACGCCCGAGCAGAAGGCGCGGTGGCTGCCCGCCCTGTGCTCCGCCGAGGCGCTCGGCGGATTCGGGCTCACCGAGCCCGGCGGCGGTTCGGACGCGGGCGCCACCCGTACCCGCGCCCGGCTCGACGGCGACGAGTGGGTGATCAACGGCAGCAAGGCGTTCATCACCAACTCCGGCACCGACCTCACCCGGCTGGTCACGGTCACCGCCGTGACCGACGTGATGGAGAACGGCCGCAAGGAGATCTCCGCGATCATCGTGCCGTCGGGAACCCCCGGGTTCAAGGTGGCGCCGAAGTACTCGAAGGTCGGCTGGAACTGCTCGGACACCCACGAACTGTCCTTTTCGGACGTCCGGGTGCCCGCGGACAACCTGGTCGGCCGCCGTGGTCGTGGCTATGCGCAGTTCCTGTCCATTCTGGACGAAGGCCGGGTGGCGATCGCCGCGCTCAGCGTGGGGCTCGCGCAGGGCTGCGTGGACGAATGCCTGACCTACGTAAAGGACCGGGTCGCCTTCGGTCACCGGATCGGCGAGTACCAGGCGATCCAGTTCAAGATCGCGGACATGGAGGTGCGCGCGCACACCGCCCGGCTGGCCTACTACCAGGCGGCGTCGAAGATGCTGCGCGGCGAGCCGTTCAAGAAGGAAGCCTCGATCGCCAAGCTGGTCGCCTCGAACGCGGCGATGGACAACGCCCGCGACGCCACACAGATCTTCGGCGGCTACGGCTTCATGAACGAATCGCCGGTCGGCCGCTTCTACCGTGATGCGAAGATTCTCGAAATCGGCGAAGGCACGAGCGAGGTCCAGCGGATGCTGATCGCCCGGCACCTGGGTGTCGGCGTGGCCTGATTCCCTGGCGGGGCTTGTGTGTGGCGTGGTGGACCGGCGCTCGTCG
Organism: Amycolatopsis panacis; assembly: GCF_003600245.1. Classification (NCBI taxonomy): domain Bacteria; kingdom Bacillati; phylum Actinomycetota; class Actinomycetes; order Pseudonocardiales; family Pseudonocardiaceae; genus Amycolatopsis; species Amycolatopsis panacis. The sequence continues at coordinate 114,027 of NZ_QZFV01000098.1, read as the reverse complement.
GCACGGCAAAATGCCGGGAGACGACGAGCGCCAGGAGGCACGACATGGTTTCCCCACCGGCACGGCTGGCCGCCGCGGCGTCCAATGTCGTGGGCAAGGTGTTCCACGGTGGGGTCGCCGACCTGCGGCCGATGCCGCGGGTGCTGATCGACCAGGGCCCGAACCGCTCGCTGTACCGGATGACGCACGGCGCGGCCGAGGCGTCCGGTCCGCCGATCCTGCTCGTGCCGCCGCTGGCCGCGCCCGCGTTGTGCTTCGATCTGCGCCGGGGCTGCAGCCTGGTGGAGCATCTGGTGACGGCCGGGCGCCGGGTGTACCTGGTGGACTACGGTATGGTCGCCTTCGCCGACCGCAGGCTGGGCATCGAACACTGGATCGACGAGGTGCTGCCGCGCGCGATCCGCAAGGTGAGCGCGGACGCCGGCGGCCAGGGCGTGCACCTGGTGTCCTGGTCGCTCGGCGGGATCTTCGCCATGCTGGCCGACGCCGACCGGCCGGACCTGCCGATCGCCTCGATCACCGCGATCGGCGCGCCGGTGGACTTCACCGCGATCCCGATCGTCGCGCCGCTGCGCCCGATGGTGGACCTGACCGGCGGACACCTGCTGACCCCGGTGTACCGCGCACTCGGCGGCGCACCGTCCTATGTGGTCAGCCGGGTGTTCCGGGCCACCGGGATCTCCAAGGAGATCACCAAGCCACTGGCCATCCTGAAGAACCTCGACGACCGCGATTACCTCGCGCAGATCGAGGCGGTCGACCATTTCATGGGCAATATGTACGCCTATCCCGGGCGCACTTTCGGGCAGCTGTACCACCGTTTGTTCCGCACCAATGACCTCGCGGAGGGCACCGTGGACCTCGGTGGTCGCAAGATCAGCTTGTCCGACGTGCGGACCCCGATGCTCGTCGTGGCCGGCGAAAACGACACGATCGCACCACGCGCCTCCGTGGAACGGGTGGTGCGGCTGCTCGGCAATGCCCCGTCCGTGACCTTCCGGACCGCGCCCGGCGGGCACCTCGGCGTCCTGACCGGCCGCCGCGCCCGCGGTACGACCTGGCGTTATCTGGACGAATTCCTGGACCGGCAGATCGGCTGAGATCCGGCGCTTACGTATGCCATTGGCTACAGGTATCACCTTTACCAACGGTGCCGCCCCGGCGCCGCGGACCGGAGGTGACTCGTGATACCGAAGACCTGCCCGGAATGTCTGGGTTCCGGCATGGACCCCGACCGCAAACCCTGTCCCCGCTGCGGCGGACTCGGTGATGTCTACGGCATTCGCGTTCCGGAAATCACGGCCCCGGCGCCGGGTGCGGTGTAACGAACGCACCGTCCGAGACGACCTTTTCGTGCACACATCGAGCACGAGAGGTCCGGATGTCCGCTCCCAGCTATTCCCAGTACCAGCCCGCTCCGCAGCCGCCGCAGCCCAAGAACGGTTTCGGGACCACCGGGTTCGTTCTCGGGCTGCTCGGCCTGATCTTCTCGTTCATTCCGATCATCGGGGTCGTCTCGTGGCCGCTGGTGATCCTGGGCATCATCTTCGCCGCGCTCGGAATCGCCCGCGCCCGCTCCGGCAAGGCCACGAACAAGGGCCTCGCCATCGCCGGCCTGGTACTTTCCGTGCTCGGACTTGTCGTCGCGATCCTGTGGGCCGCGGTGTTCACGAAGGCCGTCAACGATGTGACCACCGAAGCGAACCGCACGGTCACGGTGCACTATGACGTAACCGGTACCGCGAAGGACGCCTCCGTCGCCTACACCACGTTCGGCGACGGCAATTTCACCACCAATCAGGAAACGCCGAAAGCGCTACCCTGGTCGAAAGATCTCACCACCAAAGGACTGGTGAAGGGCGGCACGCTGACGGTCACGACCGGAATGGAGGGCGGAAACGTCACCTGCAAGGTCGTCGTCGACGGGAAGCCGGCGAAGACCGCGACCGCTTCGGGCAATTTCGCCACCGCCTCGTGCGACGGTTTCTGACCCGCAGGCCGCATTCGGGTGGGGACCTACTCGGTCAGCCCGTCAGCACCGCCGGGAGCCGGTCGCCGTAGGCCTGGCCGGTGACGAGCAGATGTGCCCGATAGAGCACTTCGAGCTGCGCGAGGTTGTAGAACTCGCTGACCGCTTTGACGACGGTGCTTTCGGCACGGTCCGAGGCCTGCAACCGGGGATTACCCACCCAGTCGTACCGATCCCCCCGCTCCCGCAGCACCGCGGCGATGTCGGCAGCGAGCCGGACCTTCGTCGCGGTGTCGGCATCGGCGGGCAACCAGCTGAGTTCGCGCTCGGCGGCGGAGAGCCCGGAGTTCACCATCTGCCGGATCTCGTCCATCGCGGTCTTGGTCAGCACCCGTGAAAGCACGAGGAGAAGTGCCCGATCGCCCGGACTGAGTTCGTTCGCCCCCGCACCGAACTCCGGCGGCAGGTCGACCGACCCACCGGAGCGCCGGAACTCGGCCAGCTCGGCGTGGACCCGCTGCAGCCGCTCGATGGTCGCCATCACCTCGGACTCGACCATCTCCAGCGCTCGGCCGGGATCGTCGCCCTCGGCCCGCACCTGCGCGATCCGCGCGAGCGGCATCCCGAGATCGACAAGCCGGCGGATCTGCAGCAGCTGCACCAGATGCTGCGCCGTGTACTGCTTGTACCCGTTGGCCAGCCGCTCCGGCTCCTCAAGCAGCCCGACTTGGTGATAATGCCGCACGGCCTTCACCGTCGTACCCGCCAACTCGGCCAGCTCCCGAGTGCTCCAGGTCACGTGGATCATTCTCCGTAACGTTCCTTTTTGCCCGATCTCTCGAACCGTACCGGAGCGGCTTCGGGCAGTGAGACCGACCGGTCGGTGCCTTTGGGTCCGCCACGGACCCGCGCTTCCGGCAGCTCCCGGCCCTGTATCCCGATCCGAGGTCCCAATACGAACGGTAGCGAGTTACTACTGAAAGTAGTCACACCTGGCGTTCGGGATGGAGTCCTGTCACCCGCCCTACCTCAACTCAGCCGAAGACTTCCCCCGCGCTCGCCAAGGTACGAGGATTTCCGATCGAGAGCGAACCCGACCTATGGGGATTTCGACAGGCTTACAATTGTCCGGAAAATTGACTACGAATGGCCGACCCAGGATGCGCTACACATTGTCCTGTCTGCAAGCGATGCCGCACATCCCTGTGGCAGAGCACAGGCTCAAAGCGGATCAGTCCTGTTAACCTAGCGTGATGCGTGGTGCAGGTGACCATCTCAGCATCGGCGAGCGGATCGCGTTCTACCGGCGGCGGCGCGGCCTGTCGCAGGCAGTTCTTGCCGACTTGGTGGGCCGCACCGAGAACTGGCTGAGCAAGATCGAGCGCGGCCAGCGGGACGTCCGCCGACTCGACGTCCTGGCCGATCTCGCGCGAGCGCTGCGAGTGACCCTGGGAGACCTGCTCGGCGAACCCGTGCTCATGGAAGAGCAGGACAAACACGACGACGTCCCGGCGATCCGGGACGCGCTGATGGCTCCGCGCCGGTTGTCGCGGACGCTGTTCTCCTCGGCCATGTCGCCCGAGTACATCGACCCTCAGCCGGTCGGCAAACTGGTTGAAGGTGCCTGGTCGCGTTACCAGAAGGGCGACCTCGGACGGGTCGTCACCGCGTTGCCGGGCCTGATCAAGACCGCGCAGGCGATGGAAGCGGCTTCGGCGGATGACGACGGGTACAAGCGGGCCTGTGCGGCGGTTTCGGCGCGGGTTCATCACCTGGCCGCGACGACGTTGAGCAAGATCGGCGAAGCTGACCTCGCGTGGATCGCGGCCGAACGCGCCATGCAAGCGGCGGACGACTCTGACGACCCGTTGGTCCTGGCGTCGGCTGCTCGCTCCGGCACGCACGCGCTCCTGGCTATGGGCCGGTTCGATGACGCGCTTAAGCTGGGCGACGTCGCGGCGAAATGGCTGCTGCCGAGAATGGCAGAGGGTGACCCTGCTGCGCTGAGCTTGTACGGGATGCTTTACCTCCGCACGGCTGTAGCGGCTGCACGACACCAGGATCGGGCGACGGCGAATGACCTCCTCGGGCACGCGGAAATTGCTGCTGAGCAGCTGGGCGTGGACGCGAACTATTGGCAGACCGGGTTCGGCCCGGCCAATGTCGAGCTACGCCGGTTGTCCGCTGCCCTGGACCTCGGGGACGTCAGTCAGGTGATCGAGACCGCCCCGCGTGTCAACGTCGACCATCTCCCGGTGGAACGTCAGGTCATGTACCTGATCGACTTCGCGCGGGCGTTGAGTCTGCTCGCAAAGGACGGTGACGCGCTTCAAGTCCTTTTGCAGGCCGAGCAGAAGTCGCAGACCATCGTCCGGCACAACACTATGGTGCGGGAGGTGGTGCGGTCCATGTACCGGCGTGCTCCGGCCACGGCTGGTAAGTCCTCAGCGCTGCTCGCGCTGGCAGAGCGCTGCGGCGCGGTGAGGTAATCGAATGTCGCGAGTTCTCGGGCTGGTCGCTTCCGGCGCCGGCGGGGTCGAGCACCTGGTTCCGGGCTTGATCCAGCCCGCTCAGCAAGCAGGCTGGACAGTCGCGGTCACCCTGACTCCCACCGCCGGTCGCTGGCTTGCCGAGACCGGTCAGCTCGACGAGATCGAGCAAGTCACCGGCTACGCGGTGCGCGTCGAGCCTCGGTCACCGTCGCAGAGGAGCCCGCATCCGGCCCCGAGTTGTTACCTGGTCGCCCCTGCCACGGCCAACATGGTCGCGAAGATGTCCCTTGGCATCGCCGACAACCAGGCGCTGACGCAAGTGAACGAGGCGATCGGGACGCTGAACTTGCCGGTGATCGTGTTCCCACGCATCAACGCTGCACACGCGCGTCAGCCGTTGTGGACGATGCACATCGAGAACCTCAAGAGGGTGGGCGTGGACCTGCTCTACGGTGACGACGTTTGGCCGCTGCATGAACCGCGGTCTGCTCCGGGCCGGGATCTGCCCTGGTCAGTCATGCTGGACGCGATCGAAAAGGCCGTTCCGGTCGCCCGCTGAACGCACCCGGACAGTTTGTCCGGGTGCTCGCTTCCGCCCGGGTATCTCCTGATCACAGCGCGCTCAAATCAGAACGCGCGGGAGTCGGGACATCGGGAGCGCACACATGGGTATTCACATGGTGATTCAGCCCGTCCTCGGATACGGCGTTGCCGTCGTGTCGCCTTCACCGGGAGTCCGGCGGCTGGTGGCCGGTGGCGAGGAAACCGCGATCATGATCCAGGTTCCGGCTCGGATCGGCGGTCTGCTGGACACTGCGCGGTTCGCGCGGAGCCTCGCCGCGGCAGCGAACGAGTTAGGCGAGTGGTGCGAGACGCAGAACCGCACGCGTACCGGCTCCTCTCCACTCGGCGACCAGCGGTCGGAAGAGCGCGACTGAGCGCGAAGAAATCCATACGAGCAAAGGGAACTCAGCATGGCTGTCGACAAGGGGCACTGCTTTGGCGCCGTGATCGAGGTTGCGTTTCCCGCGTGCGCGGGCGTCGGCGGATGGGAGCAAGGCGGCGTGAGTGGCGGGCGAGGGGGTCGGGAATGTTGAGCCCACGGGTGCGTGCGCTTGGGGCGACGTTGCGGAGCGCGCGGTTGGATGCGCGGTTTGGGCTGCGGGAGCTGGCACGGCGGATCGGGACGAGTCCGGCGCTGTTGTCGAACTGGGAGCTGGGGCAGCGTGCCCCGAGTACGGAGGACGTGTCTTCGATTCTGGGGGCGCTGGGGGCGATCGGGGACACGAAGGAGCTGATCTTGTCCCTGGCGAGCGGGGCCTTGGGGCCGGGGTGGTTCACGCCGGGCACGCAGTCCAGCCCGGCGCATTTCGCCACACTGACCGCGCACGAGCGTGCGGCAACCGGGCTGGTGGTGTGGGCTCCGTTGCTGGTGCCAGATCTACTACAGATCGCCGATTACGCGCGGTTCGCCTGTGCGAGTGAACAGCCGGACCCCGGGGTCCTGGAACAGGTGGTGGCGGCGCGGCTGAGGCGGCGGGATGTCCTGTTCGGTGTGGATCCGGTGCAGGTGGAATTCTTCATCGGGGATGCGTTGCTGCGCAGCGTGTTCACCGATGATGACGTGATGTGTCGGCAGTTGCGGTTCATCGCTGATCTGATGGTCATGTCCCGCACCATCCGCGTCCGCATCCTGCCGGACGGGGCTGCGCCCCGCTTGGTGCCTTCGGGAGCCTTCACCCAGTATCGGATGAAGGACGCTCCACCGGTGATCTATTGCTCGCACCATGGTATGGGTGCCTTCCTTGCGGATGCGCAGGCGGCGTTGTACGAGGATCTGATCGAGAGGCTGGATGAGGCGGCGTTGTCGCAGGCGGACTCGCTGGTCCTGTTGACCGAGGAAACCACGCGGCTGGCACGAGCGCTGGAGTCGCAGCGGGAGGTCAACGACGCGACGTTGGCGGAGATCCTGGCGGCGGAGGAACGTATCGACTGATGCTTTCCGTTACTGCGAAGGCTACTTCAGCTCAGCCGACGTCTTTCCGAGGATCCGCGAGCGACGATCAGCTGCTGGATCTGCTGCGTGCCCTCGAAGATGTCCAGGATCTCTCAGCTAAATTTCGTCGACCTCGTGATCTTGGGTGAAACCGTCTCTGAGCTGCACTGATGCGTCTCGCTAGTTCTCGTCGTCTGTCGCCTCTCCCCGGCCTCTGATGGCCTGGAGACGGCCTGGCGGACCAGCCACACCTACCCCTGCATCCCGATACGAAGCCAGCACGCGGCCGGTGGTGCCGGGTCAAGACACGCTTCGCCGTCTTGACGCGGTGCTACCGGCCGTTGTCACGATCAGGCGTCGGGATGGAGGTCCCTTACGACGGTGCGTAACGGAGATCGAGTCACGAACGACCTGTATGGCACAGCCGCTCGCAGAGGGAGGCCAACGTTGGCTCTGGGGACCCGTGTGCCACCGCCGCGCGGCGCTGCGCCAGGTGACCCGCTGGCGGCCGCACCGCCCGGCCGGCGGGCGAAGCGGAGCGGCAGCCAGCCGTGTCGGAAGAGGATGCGGCCGCCCAGGCGAGGGGCTACATAGGCGACAGGCGCGCCGCCACCGGCGGCGCGCCCTTGATCCCATAGAGCCAAATTCGGCAGAAATAGTTACGGATCTCAACTCATAGGATGTGTCCATGGCATCGATCCAATTCACCTTCAGTTACTCCCCGGGCAAGCTGGAAGAGTTCATTAAGAAGCTTCAGACAGTCGGCGCACCCGAAAAGATCTCATCCGAATATCCCAAGTCTATTGGCTTTGGCTCGTCGCATGCGCGTAGTTTTCCTGCTGCGCTAAAGTACGCGGGACTACTTGACTCCTCTGGTCAACCAACCGAGGTGTATAAGAAGGGGCTCCGCGGCGGATCTCAGGGACGCGTCTTGGTTAGCAAGGCAATAATGCAGGCTTACAAGCCGATGTTTGATACATATCCCGACGCTAACAACCATTCAGATTCGGATCTCGTAACTTTTGTCAAAAGCCATTCTGACTTTGATGAGGATAAGTCAAGGCTGGTTGTTCGGACATTCAAAGTACTATGCAAGTTTGGTGAATTTACTGCCACGGGGGACGATGGCCAGGATGACGATGGCGACGATGGTGACGACTCAAACCCGAAAGGAGACGCTCCTCGTCGACGGCATCGCGACAATTCTGGCGGTGCTGTCGTCATCAACGTGAACATCGCCTTGTCTGTTGACGCCACAAGTGATGCTGCCGTCTACGACGCCTTCTTCGCGGCAATGGCGAAGCACCTGAAAGGCTTGATGGATGGCAGCTCCTAGGACGCCACGTGAGGTCGCCGATTGGGCGGCAAGCGCACAGGCCGATTTAAGCAAGCTTCTTGCAATTCGTGAGACTTCAACGCATCGTGTGATGACGGTGACTGAGTCATACGAGAAGTTGGCTAAGTTAAGCATCAAGCAAGACAAGTTGTTTCGCGAGGCACTTCAATGCGCAGAGCACGGGCTCTATCGATCTGCGCACGTCACCTCATTTGCTGCCTTAATGGATTTTGTTCACGAATGGATCGCGGCCGACCCGGCGCGTCTCATGTTAATACAGGCGAACTATCCTTCTTGGAATATCAAGCAGGCTGCCGATTTTCGTGAGCAAAAAGACCATACAATTTTTGATGTACTGAAGAAGCAGGGTTTGATCACTAACTCTATGACGAAGGCACTGCAAGGGCTGCTAGCCAAGCGAAACGAGTGTGCGCACCCGGAAGATTATGAACCCGGTATTAATGACACCCTCGGGTATCTTGATGAAATGATGAAGAGGATAGCCGCGCTGATGCCGTAACTCCGGGAACTTGCTCGCGTTGGACGCTCATAGCAGTGAACGGGACCGTGTCCGCGTTTGGAATCGAAATTTTGGTATTGCATTCCGTGTGCTGCCGCTATGCTTACGTGAAATATGGACTTGGACGCTTTTCAAGGGCATGCTTAAGTCGTAATAGTATTGACTTGTGAATACTTAGATTTCCCAAATTTGACGAATCGACCCACAGGACTTCCTTGCTCTCGCTGCTGGTGCGCAAGCTGCCGCCTACCGCGATGGCGCGGAAGCAAATCGAGAACTCTTGGCGGACCTCGCCGTCATTGTAGGCAATTACGTGGTTGGGGTTGGAGTAGAGGCCGATCACGTCGATGACCTCGCATTCTATGCCGGTCTCTTCGCGGACTTCCCGAATTGCTGTCTCGGCTAGAGTCTCGCCGAGTTCCAGTTGACCGCCTGGGATGGAGTACAGGTCGTTGTCCGTGCGCCTGATCATGAGGATCCGGCCTTCGTCCTCCTGGATGAAGGCTGAGACCGCTACGGCGATGCTGTTCGCCTTGGGTGCGTTCGGGTCGTTGTAGTAGTCGACTCGGGTCATGCTGCTTCCTAGAAGGTGGCCGGCTTGGCGAGGTTCCAGACTGACTCGAAGCTCTCCGAGTACGTCTCGAAGAGGTCCCCAGCGGACAGTCTCCGCAAGTGGAGAGACGGGGCGTGGGCTCCCTGGAACCCGTACACGTGCGTGTTGATGATCATCTCGTCGTCGAACCGGAAGATCGAGTTGTAGAGCGTCGTGTTGTGGAACCGCATCTCCACGCCGTCGACTCCGACCAGTGGCCGGTAGGACGTCAGCGCGTTGCGGATACGTGCCGCGAGCGTCCCGTCGCCGAGCTGTTCTTCCTCGCCGCGCAGCGCGACGCTGGAACTCTCGGGGTCTCCGAACACGAGGCGGATTCGAGCGCCGGCCGCTGCTTTAGCGGTCAAGTCCTTGGTGAACCGGGGGCGTTCCACCAGGAACAACGCTGCGTGGACCAGGATTTCGACGGTCTCCGATGCTTCCTTGATCAGCCGGTCCCACAGCTCGACGGGGACGGCGTTGCGGTGTGGGAAGACCTGCACCAGTTCAGCGGCGGCCGTCTCGGCCTTGCGTTCTGGGGCGATGGAGTCCGGCCACAGGTAGGTCTCTGACTCGCGTGCCATGGCGGCGATCTTGTGCCGGTGCTTGGGGTAGGGCGTCCGGTTCTTGGTGATCCAGCGCTCGACGGTTTTCTGATCGACGCCGACAGCCTTGGCGACCTGTTCCAACGTCAGGCCGTTGCGCAGTAGCGCGTCACGCAGGCGTTCGTTCGGCATCGGCACCCATCGGGACGTGGAGGGACGTTTTCGACGGTACCAGGGACGTCCCGAGATGTCCTGCCACGTGGTGATCACGTCCCGCGTTTTGGCGGATTCTGGGTGTCAGGTTGCCGGGGCAGGCCCGGTGCCAGGGCACCAGGGAGGTAGGCGTGACCATTGAAACCCTCGTCCGGCCGGCTGGCTTGAACAAGCGGGCGGTACCTAGCCGACGTGCGGCGTAGGCGCGGTGTGGCGGGCGCGGCACGGTTCAGATCCACGTGAAGGCTGATCTGTCGATTCGTGTCCGGGGGCTGACGTACGCAGACCGCGTGGAAGTCCGGTTCGGCATGGCGTTCGCGGATGCCATCGCCGTGCTGCGGAGGGAACTGGGCGCCACGGCGGCACGATGCGGAGAGCCGCCAGAAGAAGGCGCCAAATAACAGGCGAAGTAAGGGATTCAGCATGGCAGACAAGGAAATCCGGTCGGAAAAGGTGATCTTCCTATGGCAACTGTGCGGACTACTTGACGGTGCTGACGGTTCGTGCAGGGAGGAGTGATCGTGCGGAAGGCTGAGCCGAAGACACTACGGGAGGCCCACGAGGTGGTAATGGACCGCCGGCCGCCGGACGACGCGAAGCCGTCGGTGTGGTTGGCGTTCCGTCTCGGCAACGCACGGTTGTACAAGGCCGTTGCGGATGTCGACCGAGGGCATCACCACGAGGCGTTGTACTGGGTCGGATACGAGGAGCGGAGGGCGGGGGAGGTCTCGGCGGATCTTCAGGTGTAGGAACAAGAATGCCGATCAGTCGCATGTAGACGGACAAAGTTCGACGGTGTAATCGAACCTGATCGCAGAGTTCCGGTAGGGGTCAGCGAACGAGTGGGCTTCCGTTACGCCACAACTACTTCAGCTCAGCCGAAGTCTTCCCGAGGATCCGGCGAGCCACGATGAGCTGCTGAATCTGTTGCGTCCCCTCGAAGATGTCCAGAATCTTCGCGTCCCGAGCCCACTTCTCTAGCAGCGACTCCTCCGTATACCCGTACCCCCCGGCCAGCTCCACGCACTTCAACGTCACCTCGACCGCCGTCCGTCCGGCCTTGGCTTTCGCCATCGAAGCCTGTAGTGAGTTCGGCTTGCGATTGTCCGCCATCCAAGCCGACTCCAAGGTCAGCAGGTACGCCGCCTCATAATCGGACTCCAGCTGCAGAAACGCCGCAGCCGCAGCATGTTGAGTGTGAGACGGGCGATCGTAGTCGATCCGCACCCCGGCTTCGGTGAGAATCCGGCGGGTCTCCTCCAGTGCCGCGCGGGTGACGCCGATAGCCATTGCTGCGACCAATGGCCGGGTGTTGTCGAAGGTCTGCATGACCCCCGCGAATCCCTTGGCCGTGTCGATTTCCGGCGATCCCAGGAGGTTTTCCCGAGGAACACGGCAGTTCTCGAAACGTAGCACGGCGGTGTCGGACGCGCGGATGCCCAGCTTGTGTTCCAGCCGCACAACCTCGAACCCGGGGGTGCCTTTCTCCACCACGAACGACTTGATCGCGGCGCGCCCCTTGCTCCGGTCCAGGGATGCCCACACGACCACGGCGTCGGCGCGTTCGCCGGAGGTGACGAAGATCTTCTCGCCATTGATGATGTAGTCGTCACCGTCCACAGTGGCGGTAGTGGTGATCGCGGCGGAGTCCGAGCCGCAGCCGGGTTCGGTGATCGCCATCGCGGCCCAGACGCCCTTGAACCGTTCCAGCTGCTCGTCGGTGGCGACGGAGCTGATCGCCGCGTTGCCGAGGCCCTGGCGCGGCATGGAAAGCAGCAAGCCGACATCGCCCCAGCACATCTCGATGGTGCCGAGTACCACGTTCAGGTTGCCGCCGTTGCGGTTTCCCTTTTTCTCGTCCTTTTCGGACCGTCGGACGCCGGCCGCGCCGGCGCCGCCTTCGCCGGAGGAGTTCAGGCCGTCCAGGAGCGCGGCGAACATGTCCAATTCGGACGGATAGCTGTGTTCGGCGCGGTCGTACTTGCGGGAGATCGGCCGGAAAACTTCGGCCGCGGCCTGGTACGCCTGGTTGATCAGCGCGCCGGCCTTCTTCGGAACTTCGAGGTTGATCATAAACTAGCCCTTTCGCGGAAGTCCTCAGAGAAGGACGGCGCCTTCCATCACGCCGATCGCTCGCAGATCGCGGTACCAGCGTTCCACCGGGTGCTCCTTGACGAAGCCGTGCCCGCCGAGCAGCTGCACGCCCGCGCTGCCGATCTGCATTCCCTTGTCTGCGGCGAGTTTGCGGGCTAGCGCGGCTTCCCGCACGTACTCCTTGCCTTGCTCGGCACGGGCCGCCGCGCGCAGTGTGACCAGGCGCAGGCCCTCCAGCTCGATCGCGATGTCGGCCACCGAGAACGCGACCGCCTGCCGATGGCTGACCGGCTCGCCGAAAGCGGTCCGCTCGTTCACGTAGGGCACCACGTAGTCCAGCACGGCCTTGCCGACGCCGGCGGCCAGCGCCGCCCAGCCGAGCCGGGAGAGCCGGACCACCTCGGTGAACACCTCCGCCTTGCCGCCACCGAGCAATGCACCGGCGGGCAGCGCGACCTTTTCCAGGTGCAGTTTCCCGGTGGCCGCCCCGCGCAGCCCCATCGCCGGTTCGCTCTCGATCGTGACGCCGGCGTTGCCCGATTCGATCAGGAACAGCGCTGGTCCACGGCCTTCCAGATCGGCTGAGGCGAGGAACAACTCCGCCTGCGCGGCCCGCGGTACAAGGGACTTCACGCCGTCGAGCAGGTAGCCCTTCGGCGTGCGCTTGGCTTTCGTGGCGGGCTTGAACGGGTCGAACAGCGGCGCGCGCTCCAGCAGTGCGAGCGCGGCGGCCGGCGCGTGCTCGCCGGTGAATGCTGGTACGTAGTCGGCTTGCTGCTGCTCGTCGCCCCAGGCGACCAGCGCGGTGCTGACCGCGGATGGCGCCAGCACCGCGACCGCGAGCCCGAGATCGCCATGCCCGAGCGCTTCGGCGACCAGCGCGTTGGTGACCACGGACCGTTCGGTGCCCGCGCCACCCAGCTCCTCGGGGATCCCGACCAGGCTGATGCCCAGCTCTGACGCCCGGCTCAGCAGACCTTCGGGGGCGTCGAGCTTCGCGTCCGCCTCCGCCGCGGCCGGACGCAGCTGCTCGGCCGCGAACTCGCGCACCGTATCCGCGATGAGCTGCTGCTCTTCGCTTGGTGTGACGTCGAACAGCCGGCCGTCCGCGGCCGGGGCCAGCCGGGCCGGGCTGTTCAGCCGTCGAGCCGAGGTGAACGACCGGGTCGCCGCCCCGGCCGCTCGGAAGCCGGTGCGGGTGCCCGCCTTGACCAGGCTCTGCAGCGGCTCGCGCAGCCCGGCCCGGACGAACACCCGGCTCCCCGCCAGCCGGGTGAGCGCGGCCAGGCCGATGCCCATCGCGTCGCGTTTCCTTGGCGCAGCCATGTCGCCCTCTCCGTCGACTACCTACTGGTGAGTAGGTTAACGCTCGACGGTGTCCTGCGCCAGCGCGGACCGTCCGGTCGCGGTGGGTGAGGGGTGGTGTCCCCGGTTGGCCGAATGGCTCGTGCGCCCCGGTGAATTCTTCCGGAAACCGTTTTTCCACACTTTGGAGTGAAAGCGGTTTCGGGCTTCTCGGCGTCCGCGCGAAACTGCTTCGGGCCATTTCTTCCGGTGAAAGGTGCGCGATACATGACCACCGCCGTCGACCGTATCAAGCTGATTTTCGAACTCTTCGACGTCGATCGGAACGGATTTCTGGAGGCGCGGGACTTCTCGTTGATGGCCGAGCGGGTGGACGCCGCCGCCGCTGCCGAAGCCGCCGGTGACGCGCCGAGACGCGCCATGCGCGCGGCCTTCTCCCGCTACTGGGAGACCCTGCGCCACGAGCTCGACGCCAACCGTGATGGCCGCGTGAGTTACGAGGAGTTCGCGGCCTGCGTGCTGTCGCCGGAGAAGTTCGAGGGCACGATCGTCGAGTTCGCCGACGCACTCTCGACGCTCGGCGACCCGGACGGGGACGGGCTGGTCGAGCACGAGCTGTTCACCGAGTTGATGCTCGCGATCGGTTTCGCACCCGACAACATCGACGCGTTGTTCGACGCATTCGGCCCGGACGATCAGGACCGCATCGAAGTGTCGGTGTGGAACGGATCCATTCGCGATTACTACCATCCGGAAAAGACCGGAATCACCGGCGATCATCTCGTCGGCTGAGCCCGGTGCCCGTTTCCCCCGTCGGCCGCACGGCACTGATGGTCGCCGCGGCGAGGGCGATCGAGGGCACCCGCCCCGACGCGCTGGCTTGCGACCGGTTCGCCGAAGCGTTCGTCCGAGCCGACGACATCGCCGCCGGATGGCCGGTGAGCTGGGCAGAGGTGCCCGACGGCGACGCCGACCCGCTGTGGGGCCGGCTCGCGCACTACTTCGGCCTGCGCACTCGCGTGCTCGACGATTTCCTGCTGCGCGCCGTGCGCGACGGGATCCGGCAGATCGTGCTGCTCGGCGCCGGTCTCGACACGCGCGCTTTCCGGCTCGGCTGGCCGCCCGGCTGCCGCTTCTTCGAACTTGACCGCGCCGAAATCCTCGTCCACAAGCAGTGGGTCCTCGACGGCATGGCCGCGCAGCCGGTCGCCGAACGTGCGACGATCGCCGTCGACCTGCGTGACGAGTGGGCGAAGCCGTTGCAGAAGAACGGTTTCGACCCGGCGCTGCGCACGGCATGGCTGGTGGAGGGTTTGCTGCTGTACTTGCCGGGCGACGCCGAGCGCAGGCTGTTCGACGCCGTGCACCAGCTGTCCGCACCCGGCTCGGTGCTGGGGTACGAGATCAAGCTGACCCCGGAGCGCCCGGTGGTGCAGCACAGCCCGATCTACCGGCACGCGCGCGAGCGCATCGGCCTCGATCTCCTGGGCCTGTTCGACTACGAACCGCGTCCGGAATCCGCTGCCGACCTGATGGATCGCGGCTGGGCCATGCAGGTGCGCACGCCGTTCCACTTCACCTCCCAGTACGGGGCGGGTCCACGGCCGCTGCCGAGCGACGCGCTGGAGGCGAACCGGTGGATCTTCGGCCGCCGGTCACCCGGGTGAGCCGGGGCTCAGCTGAGCCCGAGCGCGGTTTCCAGCAGCGCCGTCAGCTCGGCTTCGAGCCCTGGCCGTCCGTTCACCGGCCGCGTCCGGCTCAGATCGTTCGCGATCGTCAGCGCCGCGTGCACCCGGATCTTCGCCTCGCGGGCGGGCAGGCCCGGCTGTGCCGCGGTCAACAGGGCGACCCACTGCGCGACGTAATCTCGTTGCACACGAAGGAGATCGGCCTTGTCGCGATCCGGGACCGCGACTCGGCCCTCGGTGAACGAAACCAGCATTTCGGGGGTACGCAGCAGCGTTCGCACGTACGACGCGGCCAGCTGCCGCAGTGCCGTCGTCTCGTCCGGGGCCTGTAGCGCCTGCTCGGCGGCCAGTGCCAGCCGGTCCGCCGCTCGATGGCCGATCGCCCCCATCAGCGCCGCCTTGCTCGGGAAGTGACGGTAAACGCTCGGGCCGGCGATTCCCGCGGCCGCGCCGATGTCCTCCATGCTCACCGCGTGGAAACCGCGTTCGCCGAACAGCGACGTCGCCGCGGTGAGGATCTGCTCCCGGCGTGACGGCGTGCCCAGCCCGGGGGT
The DNA here is from genome assembly GCF_003600245.1 of Amycolatopsis panacis. Classification (NCBI taxonomy): domain Bacteria; kingdom Bacillati; phylum Actinomycetota; class Actinomycetes; order Pseudonocardiales; family Pseudonocardiaceae; genus Amycolatopsis; species Amycolatopsis panacis. The sequence goes on along the minus strand of NZ_QZFV01000098.1, from coordinate 98,726 downwards.
GATCGTGGTCACCGGAGCGCTCTCGGGGAGTGTGGCATCGAGCACATCGCGGGCCAGTTCGGCGAGTAGTGACACGAAGCGTTTGCGAGCCACCGATGTGTGGTGCACGGCGACGCTCCCGAATACCGACAACGCGGCCCAGCACAAGAACTCGGCGTTGTCGGTGGTCAGTTCCGGGCGCAGCCTGAGCAGCAGCTTCGTCCACGCGTCGAGCACCGCGCTCGACCGGCGGCGGATCTCACGACGCTCTTCGCGCGGTAGATGCGGTCCTTCCCAGCGCCACAGCGCGGCGATCTCCCGGCGTTCGACGCCGTGTGTCGCCATGCCGGTGAGCAAGGTGCTCAGCTGCTCGGACGGCACCTCGGAGCAGGCCAGCGAAGCGCTGGTGACCGCTTCCATCTCGTCGATCCCGCCCAGTACGACGTAGGCCAGGATCGTCTGCTTGTCCGCGAAATGCCGGTACAGCGCGGGTCCTGTGATACCTGCCTCAGTGGCGATGTCGATGACCGAGACGCCGTGGAAGCCACGCACGCGGAACAGCCCGGCTGCCACCGCGGCGAGCTGGGCCTTGCGGTCGCGAGGCCGCGAAGCGCGAGCGGGCTGGGTACTCATGGTGAACCGACCATAGCCGTATTTGGAACGGGAGCAAACCATTGACACCATGGGGTTCCCTGGTCCTATGTTAATGGCCATTAGCACCTACTGGCGGGTATGCTCAGCGGGGAGATACACCGCAGTGTCCAACCACGCCGCTTCGCGGAGGAGTGTTCAGTGAGTAGCGAGGCCTACATCTACGAGGCGTTGCGCACGCCCCGGGGCAAGAACAAGGGCGGTGCCCTGCACGGCACCAAGCCGGTCGACCTGGTGGCCGGCCTGATCGAAGAGCTCAAGGTCCGCCACCCGAATCTCGATCCGAAGGCGATCGACGACATCGTGCTCGGCGTCGTGTCCCCGGTCGGCGAGCAGGGCGCGGACATCGCGCGGACCGCCGCACTGGTGTCCGGCCTGCCCGAGACGGTGGCCGGGGTGCAGCTCAACCGGTTCTGCGCGTCCGGGCTGGAAGCCACGAACACCGCCGCGCAGAAGGTGCGTTCCGGCTGGGATCAGCTGGTCATCGCGGGCGGGGTGGAGTCGATGTCGCGGGTGCCGATGGGCTCCGACGGCGGCGCGCTGTTCATGGACCCGGCCACCGCCTACGACCAGTACATCGTGCCGCAGGGCATCGGCGCGGACCTGATCGCCACCATGGAGGGCTTCTCCCGCGAGGACGTCGACCGGTTCGCGGTCCGTTCCCAGGAGAAGGCCGAGGCGGCCTGGTCCGGCGGCTACTTCGCGAAGTCCGTGGTGCCGGTGAAGGACCTCAACGGCGTCACCATCCTCGACCACGACGAGCATCGCCGTCCGGGCAGCACGGTGGAGGGCTTGGGGAAGCTGAAGCCGGCGTTCACCGCGATCGGTGAGATGGGCGGCTTCGACGCGGTCGCCCTGCAGAAGTACCACCAGGTCGAGAAGATCGACCACGTGCACACCGGCGGCAACTCCTCCGGCATCGTCGACGGCGCCGCGGTGGTGCTGGTCGGCAGCGAGCAGGCGGGCAAGACCTTCGGCCTCACGCCGCGGGCACGCATCGTGGCCACGGCGGCCATCGGCTCGGAGCCCACGATCATGCTCACCGGCCCGACCCCGGCCACCCGGAAGGTGCTCAAGACCGCGGGCCTGACCGTGGACGACATCGACCTGTGGGAACTCAACGAGGCGTTCGCCTCCGTCGTGCTGAAGTGGCAGAGGGACCTGGACCTGCCGGACGAGAAGATCAACGTCAACGGCGGCGCGATCGCCATGGGCCACCCGCTCGGCGCGACCGGCGCGATGCTGGTCGGCACCGTGGTGGACGAGCTGGAGCGCCGGAACGCGCGGCGTGCGCTGGTGACGCTGTGCATCGGCGGCGGCATGGGCGTGGCGACGATCATCGAGCGGGTGTGAGGGAAGAAATGGCTGAGAGCAAGACCATTCGCTGGGATTCCGACGCCGACGGCATCGTCACGCTGACCCTGGACGATCCCGGCCAGTCCGCCAACACGATGAACGCCGCGTTCCGCGAATCACTCGGCGTGATCGTCGACCGGCTCGAAGCGGAGAAGGACGACATCACCGGTGTGGTGGTCACCTCCGCGAAGAAGACCTTCTTCGCCGGCGGCGATCTGCGCGACCTGATCCAGGCCCAGCCCGAGGACGCCGCGGACATCACCGCGTCGAGCGGCGAGATGAAGAACCGGCTCCGCCGGCTGGAGCAGCTCGGCAAGCCGGTCGTCGCGGCCATCAACGGCGCCGCGCTTGGCGGCGGCCTGGAGATCGCGCTGGCCACCCACCACCGGATCGCGGCCGACGCCAAGGGCAGCCAGATCGGCCTGCCCGAGGTCACCCTCGGCCTGTTGCCCGGTGGCGGCGGCGTGGTCCGCACCGTGCGGCTGCTCGGCATCCAGAACGCGCTGCTGAACGTGTTGCTGCAGGGCCAGCGGCACAAGCCGCGCAAGGCGCTGGAGCTGGGCCTGGTGCACGAGGTCGTGAATACCGTCGAGGAGCTGGTGCCCGCCGCCAAGGCGTGGATCAAGGCCAACCCCGAAGGCGGCGTGCAGCCCTGGGACGTCAAGGGGTACAAGATCCCGGGCGGCACTCCGTCGAACCCGGGTTTCGCGGCGAACCTGCCGGCGTTCCCGGCGAATCTGCGCAAGCAGCTCAAGGGCGCGCCGATGCCCGCCCCGCGGGCGATCCTGGCCGCGGCGATCGAAGGGTCCCAAGTGGACTTCGACACCGCGATCACGGTCGAGACGCGCTACTTCGTGCATCTGGCCACCGGGCAGGTCTCGAAGAACATGACCAAGGCGTTCTTCTTCGACCTGCAGACGATCAATTCCGGCGGTTCGCGTCCGGACGGGTTCGAGAAGTACACCGCGAAGAAGGTGGGCGTGCTCGGCGCCGGGATGATGGGTGCCGCGATCGCGTACGTGTCCGCGAAGGCGGGCATCGAGGTGGTCCTCAAGGACGTCTCGCGGGAAGCCGCCGAAAAGGGCAAGGGTTACGCGGTCAAGCTGGAGGAAAAGGCGCTCTCCCGCGGCAAGACGACGCAGGAGAAGTCGGACGAGCTGCTCGGCCGGATCACCCCGACCGGCGACGCGGCCGACCTCAAGGGCGTCGACTTCGTGATCGAGGCGGTGTTCGAGAGCGTTGAGCTGAAGCACAAGGTGTTCGCCGAGATCGAGGGCGTCGTCAACGCCGACGCCGTGCTCGGCTCGAACACCTCCACGCTGCCGATCACCACCCTCGCCGAGGGCGTGCAGCGGACCGAGGACTTCATCGGGATCCACTTCTTCTCGCCGGTGGACAAGATGCCGCTGGTCGAGATCATCTGCGGGGAGAAGACGTCGCCGGCCACGCTGGCCAAGGTCTTCGACTACACGCTGCAGATCCGCAAGACCCCGATCGTGGTCAACGACAGCCGCGGCTTCTTCACCTCGCGGGTGATCGGCACGTTCATCAACGAAGCCGTCGCCGCGCTGGGCGAAGGCGTGGAGCCCGCGACGATCGAGCAGGCCGGTTCGCAGGCCGGCTACCCGGCGCCGCCGCTGCAGCTGATGGACGAGCTGACGCTGACCCTGCCGCGCAAGATCCGGGCCGAAACCCGGGCCGCGGTCGAGGCCGTGGGCGGCACCTGGACGCCGCACGCGTCGGAAGCCGTGATCGACCGGATGCTCGACGAGTACGACCGCAAGGGCCGCAGCACCGGCTCGGGCTTCTACGAATACGACGAGAACGGCAAGCGCACCGGCCTGTGGCCCGGCCTGCGTGACGCGTTCAAGTCCGGCACCGGCGACGTTCCGTTCGAGGATCTCAAGGAGCGGATGCTCTTCGCCGAAGCCCTGGAAACCGTGAAATGCTTCGACGAGGGCGTGCTGACCTCGATCGCCGACGCGAACATCGGCTCCATCTTCGGTATCGGCTTCCCCGCGTGGACCGGTGGCGTGATCCAGTACATCAACCAGTATTCCGGCGGCCTGCAGGGTTTTGTCGACCGCGCGCGGGAGCTGGCCGTCCGCTATGGCAGCCACTTCGAGCCGCCGGCTTCGCTGGTGGAGAAGGCGGCGAAGGGGGAGATCTACGAATAACGCTTGACGGGACGGGGCCGCTCTGTTCGCCGGAGCGGCCCCGTTTTCATTCCTGCTCTTTGCTGCGGCGGTTGGCGGAGTCGTCGCGCAGGTAGCGGATTTCGGCTCGGTTGCGGTCTCCGTCGTCGATCTTTCGCAGGGCCATCACGACGCCGTCCGGTCCATGCTGATGATCCCGCCCCAGTTTCCTTGACGAAGTTCGCCTGGTTCACTGACCGGCCTTATTCGTTGCCAGGCAACAGGTTCTCCGAGGATCGGTTTAATCGGCAACGGGTGTAACGGAATCCGGTCACCGCTCGACTACTCCTGGGCGTTGCATTATGCGAGGAGGCAGGAATGCTGCGGAGACTGGGGATTGCACTGGCTGCGGGCGTGTTGCTCGCCGGATGCGGAGCCGGCCCGGCACCGGTAGGGAATACCGGGACGACGTTGTCCACGAGCGGCTATCCAACGTCTTCGGCGCCGTCGTCTGTGACCAGCGTGCCGGAGTCGTCGGTGGTTTCGAGCAGCCCAGCCGTGCCTGCGACGTCGGTGGCTGCCGCGCCGGAAACCACGGTGAAAACGGCTGCGCCGAAAGTCGCCGCTCCGAGAACCACTGCGCCGAAAGTCGCTGCGACGAAGCCAAAAACCCCCGACGTCGCAGCCCCGGCACAGCCGGCCGCGTGCGGTGACGACTATTACCGGAATTCGTCCGGCATCTGCGTGCACCGCCCGTCGTCGAGTTCGTCCGGTGCGACCGCGCTGTGCAAGGACGGCAGCTACAGCTACAGCCAGCACCGCTCGGGAACCTGCTCCGGTCACGGCGGTGTCCGGACATGGCTGTGATCTGGCCGCTGACCTGACCGCTCTGACCCGACCGTTCTGGCCCGGCTGCTCCGTTCGGCCCAGTCCGGCGTATCCGGAGGGTCTGATGGGTCACGAACCCGCCGGTTCGGGTTGCTCGCCCGGTAACGTGCGTTTCAGTACCGCGTACGGATTGGAACGACCGGGCAGGGGGAGCAGTGGCACAGGCTGGTGGCCGGGCGATCGTTGTGGTGCTCGCCTCGTGCGGGCTGGTCGCGTCGTTCATGCAGACGCTGGTCGTTCCGCTGATCCCGGCCTTTCCTCGGCTGCTGGCGACCACGCCGACCGACGCGTCCTGGGTCGTCACGGTCACCCTTCTCGCCGGCGCGGTCATCACGCCGGTCAGCGGGCGGCTCGGCGATCTCTACGGCAAACGGCGTGTGCTGCTGGCCAGTCTTGCCGTGCTGGTGGCCGGTTCGGTCCTGTCGGCGCTCACCAGTTCGCTCATGCTGATGGTGCTCGGCCGGGGGCTGCAAGGCTGCGCGATGGGAGTGATCCCGCTCGGCATCAGCATCATGCGGGACGAACTGCCCGCCGAACGCGTCAGCGGTGCGATCTCGCTGATGAGCGCCACGCTCGGAGTCGGCAGCGCGATCGGGCTCCCGCTCGCGGCGGTCGTCGCGGAGCACGCCGACTGGCATGTGCTCTTCTGGGGTTCGGCCGGGCTCGGGCTCGGTTGTGCGCTGCTGATTCTGCGTTACGTGCCGGAATCACCGGTGCGTGCGCCCGGACCGTTCGATTACCTCGGTGCGTTCGGGCTGATCGTCGGGCTCACCTGCATGCTGCTGCCGATCGTGAAGGGCGGTGAATGGGGCTGGGGCAGCCCGGCGACGCTCGGTTTCGCGGCGGCGGCGCTGGTCGTGTTCGCGAGCTGGGGCCGGTACCAGCTGCGCCGGCGAGAACCACTGGTCGATCTCCGGGTATCGGTCCGGCGACCGGTGCTGTTCACGAACCTGGCCTCGATCCTGGCCGGATTCGCCATGTACGCCATGGCTTTGTCGTTCCCGCAACTGCTGCAGGCACCTTCCTCGACCGGGTACGGCTTCGGCCTGACCATGGTCCAGGCGGGCTTGTGCCTGGCGCCCAACGGGCTGGTCATGATGCTGCTGTCGCCGGTCTCCGCGCGGCTGACCAACCGCTACGGCGCGCGGACCACCCTGATCACCGGCACCGTCGTGATCGCCCTCGGCTACCTCTTCGCGATCCTGTTGATGGACAACGTGTTCGAACTCGTCGTCGCTTCGGTGATCATCGGCGCCGGGGTCGGCATCGCGTACGCGGCCATGCCCGCGCTGATCATGAGCGCGGTGCCGATCACCGAAACCGCGTCCGCCAACGGTCTCAACGCGCTCATGCGCGCAGTCGGCACGTCCACCGCCAGCGCGGTGATGGCGACCCTGCTCGCTCACCTGACCGTGACGGCGGGCGCCCTGACCGTGCCGTCGCTGACCGGGTTCCGCGTCGCCTTCACCGTGGCCGCGGTGGCCGCTCTCGGCGGACTGGCGCTCACCCTGGTGGTACCTCGCGCGCGGGCGCGGGAGCTGGTCGGGGTCTGAGCGCAGAGCCCGTGCCTAGGTGTACTGGCCTGAGAGGTTGGGAACGCGGTTGGCGGGTGGGTGGCCGCAGAGTGTGGTGTGGCCGCGTGGTGATTGTAGGTGTGCAGCCAGCCTGGGAATGCTTCGCGTCGTTCGTTTTCGGATTGATAGGCCCCCGCGTAGGCCCATTCATCGAGCAAGGTGCGGTTGACCCGCTCTACTTTCCGTTGGTCTGGGGTCGGTAGGGGCGGGTGCGTTTGTGGGTGATCCCGGCCTCGGTGAGGGCTTCGCGCCAGAGGCGGGACATGTAGCATGAGCCGTTGTCGGTCAGAACCCGCTGGACGGTGATTCCTCGGGAGGTGAAGAAGATCCGGGCTCGCCGCCGGAACGCGACCGCGGTCTCTTTCCTCTTGTCGGGCAGGATTTCGGAATAGGCCAGCCGAGAGTCGTCCTCCACGGCGTTGTGCAGATGCCTGTATCCGACATGGCTGTTGCCGCCTGCGTCGAGCGTCTTGCCAGGTGTGCGGGTGCGATGCCGCTGTCCTGCTTGCCGTCCAGTGACACGGTGTCCGCCGCCGTTGGGGATGTTGCCCGGCTTCTTGATGTCCACGTGGACCAGCTCGCCGGGGGCGAGGTATTCGTAGCCACGGGCCGGCCGTCCCGTGGCTCGGTCGAGATGAGCCAGCAGGGGCAGGCGGTAGCGGGCCAGCACGCGATGCACCGTTGAGGGTGCCAGGTGCAGGAAATACGCGATCCGGCCCGGCCCTCACCTTCGCAGTACGCGGACTTTGATGATCCGGCGCTCGGTCCGGACAGGGGTGCGTCTGGACTGTGGCGCGGGCGTGAGGACCGGTCGAGCATGCCGGCTGCACCGTCCTGGCGATAGCGATCGGCCCAGCGTTTCGCCGTGCTCACCGAGACCTGAAAACGCTGCGCGGCCGCGCGCCGCGCGCCATTGCTCGTCCACGACGCAACGGGCCAGACGCAACCTGCCGGTCGGACTCAGCAGGGCATTACGGTGTGACACCAGGACCTCCGTGGCATGGTGCAGATTGTGGTGATCCACACCAAACCCGGAGGTCCCCCCCTCACACCAAGATCATCCGATCGCACGTCCCCACGATCGCAACCTCCCGGGTTGGTACACCTAGGTCAGAGCAACGGCGCCACTGCCGCATCGATCAAGTGCGGGCTGGTCACAGATCGTTATTTCCTACCAGGACAGACCACCTCTCAGTCGGATCGACTTGCTGCCGGTGAACGGAATCGGGCGATGTGTTCAGCCCATTCGTCTAATCCAGACATGTCAATCTTCGCCATACTCGGCGATTCATTCAGCCACGTGGAGAAAAGGTCAAAATCACGGTCCGCTTCGGCTGATATTCCTTTTTTCGGCAAAGGGATATCGATAAGATGAAGGGGTTCGGTCGCTCGTTTCGATTGGGACATAACGTACTCGGCTACGGTCGGAAGACCGACTTGAAGAGCGGAGAGCACGATCAATTGACCCTCCGGCGGAACGCGCCATCCGCGCATCCTTCCTGTGGCCAGAACGATCCGCAAGATATTCGCAAATTTCTTGATCGAACGTGGAGTGCGCCCGGCAATCGTAGCTACCCACTCCGCTTGCTTCACCTCCTTTCCGGTGAACTCCATCGTTTTTGCTGAAGATTGATGTGGCTCGATCATATCGTCTCTATTGAACGACATTACTACATTTCTAAACTCACGTAAGCTCCCTTCTGTTGCGGGACCTTCCTCATACGCGTAGGTTTCGTGGGCGCTATCGCCTGGTTCCGGTTTGGTCAGCAGTCTACGAGTCATTCGTCGAGCCGATTCCTGCCTGATTGCAGGAATCCAGTATGGTATCTGGAAGATCTTGTCCAGGTAGTCTACTGGCCTCGATTTACCGCCGTGAAACTGGTCGTAATAAGATTCAAGCGAGGATTTGAGCCACTCATAATCGACAGCCACAACAACAATGAATAGCGGAAATGAAAGCAGAAGATGTACTGTTTCGAGGAGCTTGACGACTACGTCGGGGGTGCAACGATCCAAGTCGTCTATGTAAAGAACAATTCGTTCTATTGCAAGCTCATCTACCTCTGAGGTCACGGTTCGCCGATGCTCGGCAACAAGTCGAGAAAGCCGCTCCAAGTCGCGTCGAACGAGTGCGGGTATTCCCAGCCGACTGCGGTAGTCGTCACTATGAATTCTGCCGGATATAAAGTCTTGTAGAACGCGATTCGGCGTCTCTTGAATCAAGGAGTTCTCGAGGTTCTCTATTTCTCTCGCGAGTTCTTCTTCCTGGTTTAACGCATTGACGTAGGCGAGTTCGAGGTCCGCCAGCCGTTGAGCGGCCTCCTTGATCTCAGCGGTAAGCTTGGCGCGGGACTCTTCTTCTAATTCTGATAGCCTTTCCTGCGCCACATGGATACCCTCGCACGCTTTTCTGGCCAATTTTTTTGCGAAACGTAGGTAGCCGCTAATAGCAACTAGAACGCCTGTGCCCGTTGTGGACAGGTTGATCAACCATTCTTTACTGATTGAGGAGATAAGGATAGCACTAGTGGGGACTATCGCCATCAATAGTACGACCGTGAACAAGTAACGAAAATTGGTAGAACTGATCGGAAGAAGGACCGCGCGGATTCCTTCCATCGATTTTCGTGCGTCACGTAGCTCGTTGGCTAGTTCTGATGCGGCGGTCGATGTTGGCGAGAATCCAGATTTGTCAAGTAATTCTCTAATTTGAAGGAGATCTTCCTTTACTCGCCAATTCGACAACGGATCTTCGTGTCGACGTTGTTCAAGTTCTAGTCCAGCGCGATCCTTGGCCAGCTTTCTTTCGGCGACTCGATCTGCTGCTGCCATACGCTTCTCATTTAAGAGTACGCGCTCTTGCTTGCAGGAATTCTTTCTGGCCTCGACGTGTTCAATTTTGCGAATCCAATATTTTTGCCGTTCGGCAAGGAGGTCATCTTCGTCGTCATTCTTGATGCGCAAGTTTCGGAAAATGTGTTCCAGCAGGCTGGCGAGGATGTTGTCATCAACATATTGCCAGGCGTTGAATTCAATCTGTGCAACGTTTCGAAGAAAAGGGGTATCCTGCCCCCTTTCGACAGGGACCCTTGCCTGTGTTGTCAATCGTTCGATACTGCGCTGAAGTTCCTGAATAAAGAAGCTCTTTCCCGTTCCCCAGTCGCCGAACAGGCCAACGGCCAGTGGTGGATCTAGGGTCGTCGTGGTAAACAACTGCGCGAACGATTCGATTTCGGCATCTATGCCAATCAGGTCGCCGACAATGTCGCTTGAAGACGCGACAGCAGGGTGCACACGATCGGCGTGATACCCGGGGAGGACGAGTGGTACTTTGCGATCGGGAAAGTTGCTGCGAAGATGCTCCGGATATGTCTCTCGGCCGGCGAGGTAGTGGGGATATGAGGCAAGTATTCGATCCGGATTAATTCCGCGAGCCCCCAGTTGTCGTCGGATAGCACGACAAGCCTTGGTCTCCGGCTGTGCCAAGATGGCGCCAAACAATTCTCGTGTTGAAGTGCGAACACTTGCCCCATCTTTCCCGAAATGGTCAAGCTTGGTAAAAATTTCTGTCGTCTCTTTGTCGAGTGACGGCAATTTATCGATGGGCAATGAGTTCATCGTTGAGAATAGCTTGTCGGAGCTCAGCTTCACCTCAAACTCTTTGCTGAGAACGGACCCTAGCGAGATGGAGAAATGGTCAAGAAGTTGCCTCACAGGGTTGCCTCGAAGGTCGCCTAGCATGATCCCGGCCAATAGATCCATCGAGTCGATCGTAGTTGTTGGTTTTGCTCGGTTCATGGATACGGACCATGCCCAACGTAGCGCGGCTTTGGTTGGTCCATCCAATCGTTGGATAATTTCCGGGGTCTCGGTCATACGTGCCTACTCCTCCCGAGCAGCCGCCGATGTGGCAAGTGTTTGGCGATCTCGTGGACCTCGTCTGCGTCAAATCGACATAGCCCAGCTGTCCACCAAAGATTTGCTGGAGAGCCAACAACTTCGAAGCTGCCGTCTGGGGTAAGTGTAGCCCAGCCGTTTTGGTCTCCTACTGAGGTTTCCATGAGCTGTCCCGTCTGGGGACTCCAGATGCGGACAGTGTCGTCGGAGCTGCCAGAGGCGAGCCAGTCGTCAGATGGTCCGAACGCCAGCGCATTGATTGAGCCAGCGTGTTCACGAAGGGTGTGGCAAATTCGGCCTGTGTGAAGATCCCAAATGCGCACCGTGTTGTCTGTGCCACCCGAGGCGAGCCATCTTCCGCTGGCTGACGCTGTGAGAGTGTTGGCGGTGCTGATATGCCCCTTGAGCTCCCAGATCCGGCTACCAGCGTAGATGTTCCAGACATCAATTGTTCCTTCTGAACTGGCCGATGCCAACCATTCGGTTCCTGGTATGGCTGTCAGAGCACGGGTGCCGCCGGAAATGATCCGGATTGGGCGCCTTGACAATGGAAAAGCGCGGGTTTCCCAGATGATAACCTCGCTGTCCGGTCCTGCGCATGCAAGCCATTTTCCGTCCGGGTCGACTGCCAACGTATGAATCCAGCTTCGTGTCGGTTCCAGTACGTCGCGACATCTACCTGTATTCGGATCCCAGAAGCGAACTGACCCGTCGTCGCCGGCGGAGGCTAGCCATCGTCCGGATGGATCGGCTACGAGCGCGCGTACCCAGTCACGATGGCCGTTCAATATTCGGCTAACGCGGCCGGTGGCCATCGTCCAGACGGTGATGGTGCTGTCCGTACCGGCGCCAGCAAGCCACTGCCCGGCCGGATCGACAGCCAGGGCCAAAACTGAAGTCGTACGTCGGTGAAGCATTAATGGCTCCGTGCCCCAGCGCGGTTTCCAGAGCCGGGTCGTGCCGTCGGAATCGGCTACCGCTAGCAGGCCTTCTGCTGAGGTGACAGTGAGGGCTTGAATCCCGGCGGTGCTCTTTTGGAACATTCGTGACTGGGTCCCTGTGTTTGGATCCCAGAGGAATGCAGCGCCCCCCTTGTCTATGGCAGCGATCCAGTCGCCGGCCGGGCCGACAGCTACAGAGACAATAATCGGCGCGTAAGGTGCTGCTTCCGCGACTTCGCGCGTATTCAGGTTCCACATTCGAATCGACCCGGATTCATAGAATGAAATGAGCCAATCTCCGTTTGGGCTAACCGCTAGCGCTTGCGTCACATTCTTTTGCGCACTAGTGAGGTTGTGCTCAAGTCGTCCATTGAGCGGGTCTCTTAGCTCGATATCACCATTTTGAAGGGACATGATCAGTGATGATCGTCCTGGTTTGGTGGCTAGTGCCACCACAGGGTTGGAGAAATTTTTGCAACGGAGCGTGCCAAGTAACTCTCCAGATGATGGGTCCCATATTCGCACAGTATGCTTGCCGTCGAGCGCGGCTAACCAGGAGCCGTCGGATGCGACGGTAAGCGACCGTACCCCTCCTTGATTGTGGTCCAGTTCACCCAGCAGTGCGCCGTGTACTGGATCCCAGATGTTGATAGCGGAATCACGGTTGGCTGACGCAAGCCAGTTTTCGTCGGTCGGGCACGCGAGAAATTGCACTGGGCCGCTGTGCCCGGCAAGCTCACTGAGATGAGTACCGGACGCCGGATTCCAGATTCGAACTGCGCCGTCGTCGCCTGCCGAGGCAAGCCAGCTGTCATCGGATGCCGCCAGTAGAGCGAGGACCGGGCCGACGTGCGCCTGCAGTGTGGTCAACTGTCTCCCAGTGCAGGCGTCCCAGCGCCTGATGGTGCCATCTTCGTGGCCGGTCGCCACTAGTTGTCGATGCGCGAACGCGGCTACTGCTTTGGCTGCAGAGAATTGACTGATCTGGGCGGATAGCTTGCTTTGAGGTAGCGCTGCACCTGCAGTGCTTGCCTCATCGAGTTGATGGCGGTCCACGACCGCGCCGAGTAGTACTGCTCGATCGAAGATTGCGCCGCAGAGGTCGGCTTCACTTAAGTTGGCCCCGAGCATTCGCGCACCGGTCAAGTCTGTACCTCGGAGACTAGCGCCGGCCAGGTTTGCTCCGACCATTTCTGCGCCGGAGAGATTTGCCTGATCGAGATTGCTTCCTTTCATAGATTGAGGTAAAACTGCGCCAGCGAGATTTGCGTGCATAAGGTTCGCGTTAGTCAGGTCGATATGGGACAGGTCTAGTCCGCTGAGATCTTGTCGGGAGTAGTTGGCTGGTTGCGGTAGCGACCCATATCGAAACTGTTGGAGTAGGAGGGCGGCATTTGCTTTGGCGTTCGGACCGAGTTGCATATCTCGAACGGCGGTTCGCTTGGCCCAAGCGCTGGAAGGTTCACTTGCCAGATCGCACAAAAATTGCGCCATCAGTGGTGATAACGTATAGTTTGAGAGGAGTTCGTCGGGCTCGTTTCGGGTCGTTCCGTGCAGCGCCATACGTAGTGCATCCGCGACATAGTATTCGAGAACAGACTGATGGATGAAGGAAAACTCATCCTTCTCAGTGCGTATAAGAACTGTTCCCGAGCCGACTGCATGAGTTGCTTCACCTGCTTGCACTTGCCATGTTGCAAGCTCCGATATACTTTCTGCTACTTCGCCGAGTTCTTCGAGCGGAACACTGGATCGGTTCGTGTGCCATAGTCGCATCGCCAGGTCGCGCAGCGCCTCTGCTCGATGGCCTACGGATAGCGGATCGGCGGCTCCTGGAGCGGTTTGCCTGGATGTTTCGTGTTCGAGCCAGTCGTCGAGTAGTGTCTCGTAAAGTCTCCCGGCATTCATTGGTCGATCGGCTGGGGTTGCCTCAGCAAGGCGCGGCAGTGCATTTCTCCGGGCCATGACAAAGGTAAGCATGCGCGGATTTGTAGTTAGCTCGAGTAGGTTGGGAATCGCTGAAAGTTCGCGAATAAAGTAGTCGGCCTCCTGTTCGGCCATGGACTGTTCGATAAGCTTTCGACGCTGGTTGTCGTCAAGCGGTGTAAGTCGTATGACTCGTGCGCCGGGCAAGCTGCGGGCACTTCGTCCAACCTCGTTAAGTACGTCGGAGTCGGTGGCGAAGTGTTGATGCCGACTGGTCATGACTATTTTTGCGGAGCCCTCAGCAGCTTGGCGCAGCATCTCAAAGTGCTGCTTTACCCGCTCATAAGTAGGTCGCTGTGCGAGCTCGTCGAATCCGTCGAGAAGAAGTACGACCCTTCCCTCTCGGAGTAGGTAGCGAAATGAACTGGCATGAAATGGCTCGTCTGGTCGGTATCTCGCCATGTGTTGTGCAAGGAGCTCGTCTAGTGATCTACCTTTTTCCAGGTCTCGCATGGTTACCAGTACCGGAATTAGAGAATTATGGCGTGCCAGATTGTGGGTAAGAGCACGCAGGAGGAACGTTTTTCCTGTCCCGAAATCCCCTAGTACCAGGACAAATCTTGGGCCACTTGACTCGAGCCATTTGAATATTTGCTCGGCAGCCAATGACTTCTCTGCAGACCGGCCTGAAAGTGGTGCCCATCGTTTGTCAACGTAGTCGGCAATCTGATAAGCTCCGTCGCGGAATATTCGAGCGGACTGTGTTCGGATGTAACCGTTGAAGTTCCAGAGGAGTGCTTGATAGTTTTCGAAGGACCGAACCTGAAGTCTGAGTTCTTGCGATTTCTTGAGGATCTCGGCTTGAGGTGTCGGCCCGCGGTAGACAAGATCGCGAGATCCGTGACTTCCATAATCTTCCTCGAAGATTTCATGGAAGCGCTGAAGCGCAGTCAGATCGACATTGCCATCGAGTATGCCTACATATGCATGGTCGGTGAAAGTCCCGTCGACGTAGGATACTCGTAGGTATAAGAGCTGCCTTCCATCGACTTCTGTTTCCTGCTCGCGAATGTCTACGTCTGAGTGCCCGCGACGGGACCATTCCAATTGGCACACTTCGCGCACACGTGTTAGCAGATTGTCAACACTGCAGAGTGTGTCGAGGCCTTTCGCTGCTGCTGTCGACCTGTCAAAATGAGAACCAAGCACTCGCGAAATGATAGCAGGATCCAATAGCGTGGTTTCTGGCTGGTGATTTTTCGACCGAGCCTGAGATGTATATCTGAGGTCAGACCAAGGGCGGTACCGCCGCGTCGATCAAGTGCGGGCCTGGTTCGGCGACCGCGCGGCGGAACTGCTCGGCGAGTTCCTCGGCGGTCGTCGCGCGGGTGGCCGGTACGCCCATGCCCTCGGCGATCTTCACGAAGTCCAAGTCCGGCCGTCCGAGGTCGAGCAGGTCCTTGGCACGCGGGCCGTCGCCGGCCGCGCCGACGCGTTGCAGCTCCATGCGCAGGATCGCGTAGGCGTTGTTGTTGAGCACGACGGTGGTGACGTCGAGGTTCTCGCGGGCCTGCGTCCACAGCGCCGAGATCGTGTACATCGCGCTGCCGTCTGCCTCCAGGTTGATCACCGGCCGCTGGGGCGCGGCGATGGCGGCGCCGATGGCCACCGGCATGCCGAAGCCGATCGCTCCGCCGGTGAGTGTCAGCACGTCGTGGCGTGGCGCGCCGGCGGTGCCCGCTGGCAGCAGCACGCCCGAGGTGTTGGTCTCGTCGACGACGATCGCGTCTTCCGGGAGCAGCGCGCCGATCACGTCGACCCAGTTCTGCGGGCTGAGCGGTCCGCTCGGCAGGTCCGGCCGGGCCGCCTGCTGCACCACCGGTTCGGTGTCCGCGGCGACCAGCGCGGCGACCTCGCCGAGCGCGGCGGCCACGTCCTGGCCCGGCGCCGCGAGCATGTGCACCCGCGCGCCGTCCGGGGCCAGCTCGCTCGGCATCCCGGGGTAGGCGAAGAACGACACCGGTGCCTTCGCGCCGGCGACGATCAGGTGCCGCACTCCGTCGAGCTGGTACCTCGCTTGTTCGGCCAGATAGCCGAGCCGTTCGACGTGTGGCAGCCCGGCCCCGCGTTCGATCCGCGCCGGGAACGTTTCCGTGAACGCCTTGGCCCCGGTCGCCTCGGCGATCCGGCTGGTCGCCCGCAATCCCGCTGCGCGGCAGGCATCGCCGCCGATCAGCAGCGCGACCGGCTCGCCACCGCGCAGGACGTCCGCGATCGCCTGCACCGTGGTCGAGTCCACTGCGTGCGGCACCCTCGGAGGGATCGGCGCGCAGGTCTCGCCGCCCTCGCCCCAGGACACGTCCGCGGGCAGCACGAGCGTGGCGATCCGGCCGGGAGCGTCCTGCGCGGCGGCGACCGCGGCGGCCGCGTCCGCGCCGACGTCCCTGGGGTGCCCGGAACGTCGTGTCCAGCCGTCGAGCCAGCCGGTCAGCGAGTCGATGTCCGACTCCAGCGGCGCGTCATACCGCGCGTGGTAGGTGGCGTGGTCACCGACCACGTTGACGATCGGGGCCGCCGCGCGCCGTGCGTTGTGCAGGTTCGCAAGGCCATTGCCCAGACCCGGACCGAGGTGCAGCAAGGTGGCCGCGGGTTTGCCGGCGATCCGCGCGTACCCGTCGGCCGCGCCGGTGGCGACGCCCTCGAACAGCGCCGGCACGCCGCGCATCTCCGGCACCGAATCGAGCGCGGCCACGAAGTGCATCTCCGAAGTGCCGGGGTTGGCGAAGCACACTTCGACGCCGCAGTCGACGAGCGTGCGGATCAGGGATTGGGCGCCGTTCATCGGTTCACTTTCCCGGCTCAGCGAGCATGCCGCCGCTCGCGCTCAGTGCCCCTGGGTCCACCGGGCAGGTAAGGGCTTGCTCGGTAGCGGTCCGGTCCAGTTCGGCGAGCATGACCCTCGGCTGGGCGACTGCCACGGCTTCCTGCTGCGCCATTGTTCCTGGTTGCGCCACTTCCTTCTGTGTCACTGTCTGTCCCTCCCTGAGCACCCGGACGTTGTGCTTCGAGCCTAGCTCTTCCGGGCAGGGGGTAAGCATGAAGATGGTTCACGTCCAGCAGGCGTGATCACCGAGGGTGACGGCCAAGTTGACGCTGTGTCGGGTGGCTCCGGCGGGTGAGGAAAACAAAAATCCACTCTATTCCGAATGTCTCGAAATAGAGTGGAAAATTGCGCGGAGACCGGCCCGCGCCAACAGGCCGGCCTCCGCGATCAATCCGTGGGGCCGCTCAGACGAGCCAGCCGACCAGGTGCGCGACGCCGGCCAGCAGGTTGCTGATGATGTCGTGGCCGTGGTGCGCGAAGTGGATGACCGAGTGCATGGAGGGGCTCCTTGTTCCTGATGGTTTTCACTGTTGCTCTCGCGAGGAGCGAGGAGAAGATTTGCATCGGGGTGCGGGAAGTGTCAAAAGCCGGTTCCGGCGCGAACGGGCACCCGGGAATCTTCCCATGCTAAACGTGTAAGGCTTTCGGGTTTGGCGGCGGGGGTGGCACTGCGGCGCAACCACCACCGTTGGTAGCGAGCGAGGGGATCGATCACCCTCGGTAGCAGAAGCTCATTGCGACAACCGGGCGTCGTCGCGACCCGAAATGATGAACGTGGCACCACGAATGGTGAATATTGCAGGTTCACGCTTAAGGGTGATCATCACCGGTCAGACGGGGCGTGGGGCCGGGGTGCGCAAGTACGGGTCGTGATCATTCGTTCACTGAAAGGTGCGTCATTCCTCGACCGGGGCGGCCAGGCTGCTGCTTCCGCTGTCTCGGCGCGACAAGCCTGGCCGCCGTCCGCTCAGTCGGCGCGGGCGAAGGAGAGCGTCTCGCCTTCGACCCCGCGCAGCCACAGATCCTGCGCTGCGGCGGCGATCTCGGACAGCCCCTCCTCGATGGTCGCGAAGACGTTCCCGGGTATCCAGCCGGCGTCACCGTTGATCAGGAGGTTGTTCCGGCCGTAGAAGATCGCCAGGTCTGTGGCGCCCTGGTCGCTGTGCGCTGCACTGCCTTCGTCGTAGCCGTACGCCGGGTTGCCGATCTCCCAGGCTTCGAAGCCGAAGTAGACGACGTCGCCCGGGATCGGCGTGATGGTCGGGTTTTCCCGGCCGGGCTTGGGCTCGGCAAACGGCGGGACCAAGGTGTAGATCTCGTTGCGCGCGTACTTCGCGTGGTACGCCGAGCCGCTGTGCGGGAGTGCGTCCCACACCGCCTTGCAGGTGCGCGGTGCCTCTTCGTCGAGTAGGCGGGCTCGGCACGAGACGCCGCGCTTGTCGAGGGTGATGGTGATGTACCGCGCCATGCTTCAGCTCCCTGTCGTGACGGAAGCGACGACGTCGCCCCAGATCCGCAGTGCTTCATCGACCTGATCCGAGGTCACCACGAGCGGTGGCACCATGCGCACGACGTTGGAGTACGCGCCGCAGGTGAGCAGAAGAAGGCCACTGTGGGCAGCTGCCTGTTGCGCGGCCTGCGCGGTCGCGGTGTCCGGTTCGCCGTCGGCAGTGGTGAACTCGGTGCCGACCAGAAGGCCGAGGCCGCGTACGTCGCCGATGGCTGGCGTCTTGTCCGCGACGACTTGTACGCCTTCCAACAGCTGACGGCCGCGCTCTGCGGCGTTCTCGACCAGGCCCTCGTCGCGGATCACATCGAGCGTTGCGATTGCGGCTGCGCAGGAGACCGCGTTGCCGCCGTACGTGCCGCCTTGGGAACCCGGGAGCGCCTTCGCCATCAGTTCCTGCGAAGCCGCGATACCCGACAGTGGGAAGCCGCTGGCGAGCCCCTTCGCGATGAGCACAATGTCAGGGGAGACGTCGTAGTGGTCGTGGCCCCAGAACTTGCCGGTGCGGCCGAAGCCGGTCTGAACCTCGTCGAGCACCAGGAGGATGCCGTGCCGGTCAGCGCGCTCGCGCAGCCCGGCGAAGAACTCGGTGTTCGCCGGGACGTACCCGCCTTCGCCGAGAACCGGCTCGACGAACAACGCAGCTGTCTCACTCGGTGCGGACACTGTCTGGAACAGATAGTCGAGCTCGCGCAGTGCGAACTTCGTGGCCGTCTCCTGATCCCAGCCGTAGTGGTAGGCGTACGGGAACGGCGCGACGTGTACGCCGGCCATCAAGGGCGAGATGCCTGCGCTGAACCGCGTACCGGACGTCGTCATCGACGCGGCGGCGACAGTGCGTCCGTGGAAGCCGCCTTGGAACACGATTACGTTCGGCCGCTTCGTCGCCTGACGAGCAAGCCGCAGTGCGGCTTCCACAGCTTCGCTGCCGGAGTTCGCGTAGAACAGCGAGTCGAGCCCGGAGGGCAGCACGGTGCCGAGCTTCTCCGTCAGCTCCAGCAGTGGCTTGTGCATCACGGTCGTGTACTGCCCGTGCACGAGTTTGCCGATCTGTTCGCGCGCGGCCTCGACCACCCGCGGGTGGCAGTGGCCGGTACTCGTCACGCCGATCCCCGCGGTGAAGTCGAGGTGGCGTTTGCCGTCCACGTCGTAGAGGTAAACCCCTTCACCGTGGTCGACGACAACGGGCGTGGCCTGCTTGAGCAGCGGGGACAGCTGTGCCATGCGGCGCGCTCCTAGGTCTGGTTCAGCGGTTGTCGATTGTTGACAATATCCATAGCATGGCTTCGGGACAACAGGAACGGGAGCGATCCGGATGAGTGTGATCACCGAAGAAGGTGTGGTCGGCGCGGTCGGCAAGGACCTCTTCATCGGCGGCAAGTGGGTGTCGGCGCGCAGTGGGCGGACTTTCGACGTGCAGGACCCCTCGACCGGTGCGGTGCTGTGCCAGGTCGCCGACGCCGGCGTCGAAGACGGCTTCGCGGCCCTCGACGCAGCTGTCGCGGCGCAAGCCGGCTTCGCAGCGGTCGCACCTCGTGAGCGTGGGGAGATCCTGCGTCGGGCGTACGAGAAGCTGCTTGAGCGCCGGGACGAACTGGCGCTGCTCATGACGCTTGAGATGGGTAAGCCACTCGCCGAAGCGGCCGGCGAGATCACGTACGCTGCCGAGTTCTTCCGCTGGTTCGCCGAAGAAGCCGTACGCATCGACGGTGGGTACGCAGTGGCGCCGAACGGTGCGGGGCGGTTCCTGGTCACTCGTCAGCCAGTAGGGCCGGCGCTGCTCATCACGCCGTGGAACTTCCCGATGGCGATGGGTACGCGCAAGATCGGCCCGGCTATTGCGGCAGGCTGCACCACAGTGATCAAACCCGCCGCGCAGACACCGTTGTCGATGCTGGCGCTCGCCGGAATCCTCGCCGAGGCCGGATTACCCGAAGGCGTTCTGAACGTCATCACAACGAGCGATGCGGGCGGCGTGATGGAGCCGTTGATCCGGGATGGCCGCGCGCGGAAGCTGTCGTTCACCGGCTCGACCGTGGTCGGGCGCAAGCTGTTGGAACAGTGCGCGGAGAAAGTGCTTCGCACGTCGATGGAGCTCGGTGGCAACGCGCCGTTCGTCGTATTCGATGATGCGGACCTGGATGCCGCTGTCGACGGCGCGATGCAGGCGAAAATGCGTAACATCGGCGAAGCCTGCACTGCAGCGAACCGCTTTTACGTACAGCGCGGTGTCGTCGAAGAGTTCTCCCGTCGGCTGACCGAACGGATGCAGTCGTTGCCGATGGGCCGCGGTACCGAGGAAGGCGTGGTCGTCGGCCCGCTGATCGACGAGGCCGCGGTGAAGAAGGTGACCATGCTGGTCAAGGACGCCGCCGACCGTGGCGCGCGCGTGCTGACCGGCGGTGAGCCGGTGGATGGGCCGGGCCACTTCTATCCGGCCACAGTGCTCACCGACGTGCCCGAAGATGCTCGGCTGGCTGCGGAAGAGATCTTCGGCCCGGTCGCGCCGATCACTCCGTTCGATACCGAGGACGAGGCCGTCGCGAAGGCCAACGACACCGAGTTCGGCCTGGTCTCCTACCTCTTCACGGCCGACCTGAAGCGAGCGCTGCGCGTGTCCGAACGGCTTGAGGCCGGCATGATCGGGCTCAATCAGGGCATCGTCTCGAACCCGGCGGCGCCGTTCGGTGGCATCAAGCAGTCCGGCCTCGGGCGCGAGGGCGGCACCGTCGGCATCGACGAATTCCTTGAGACCAAGTACATCGCGGTGAGCCTGTGAACTACCGGATTGCCAGTATCCCAGGCGACGGGATCGGAGTGGACGTCACGATCGAGGCTCGCAAGGTGCTCGACACGGCCGCCGCGAAGTACGGATTCTCCTTGTCGTGGCAGGAATTCGACTGGAGCTGTGAGCGGTACGCCAAGTCTGGCTCGATGATGCCCGACGACGGCGTCGAGCAGCTTTCGGAGTTCGATGGCATCCTGCTCGGCGCGGTCGGCTTTCCCGGGGTGCCGGACCACGTTTCGCTGTGGGGCCTGCTGATCCCGCTGCGGCGGGCGTTCCAGCAATACGTGAACCTGCGTCCGGTCCGGCTGCTGCCGGGCACCACCTCGGCGCTGGCCGGGCGGACCGCGGACGAGCTGGAGATGGTGATCGTCCGGGAGAACTCCGAGGGCGAGTACTCGGCGATCGGCGGACGGCACAATGCGGGCCGGCCGGACGAGTTCGTACTGCAGGAATCGGTGTTCACCCGGGTCGGCGTGGAACGCATCATCCGGTACGCCTTCGAACTGGCCCGGTCTCGCTCCGGGCACGTCACCTCGGCCACGAAGTCGAACGGGCTCATCCACTCGATGCCCTACTGGGACGAGATCTTCGCCGAGGTCGCCGCGCGTTATCCGGATGTGCCCGCGCAACAGTGCCATGTGGACGCGCTGGCCGCCCGGATGGTGCAGGCCCCGGACCGGATCGACGTGGTCGTGGCCTCGAACCTCTTCGGCGACGTGCTGAGCGACCTGGCGGCCGCGGTCACCGGCGGACTGGGCATGGCACCGTCCGGGAATATCAACCCATCAGGTGAACTCCCGTCCATGTTCGAGGCCGTCCA
Organism: Amycolatopsis panacis; assembly: GCF_003600245.1. Classification (NCBI taxonomy): domain Bacteria; kingdom Bacillati; phylum Actinomycetota; class Actinomycetes; order Pseudonocardiales; family Pseudonocardiaceae; genus Amycolatopsis; species Amycolatopsis panacis. Next base: position 77,380 of record NZ_QZFV01000098.1, on the reverse strand, counting down.
CGGCAGTGCCCCGGACATTGCCGGGCAGGGCATCGCCAACCCGGTGGCGCAGATCCTCGCCGCTGCGATGCTCCTCGAACACCTGGGTGAAACCGTTGCCGCACAAGCAATCCGCACCTCGGTCGACGAGGTGCTGACGGCCGGTTCGGCACGCACCCCCGACCTCGGCGGCACCGCTACCACAACCGCGCTCGGCACGGTGGTGGCCGAAACGCTGCGCTGATTTTTCGTCGGTGCCGTGCGCTTCACTCTTCCCCGGGGCCCACCGAGGGTCCCGGGGGAGGAGAAGACCGATGTGCCGGATGTGCGAGGAACCGGAGAGAACCGCCGGGCAGCAGTACCTGAGCGAGGTGCTGGAACGGGTCCGGGAATACGGCTGGTGCGTCCAAGGGGTGCTCGGCACCGGAAACCGCCCGCCCTGGGCGTACACCCTCGGCCTGCTCGGGCACGGCCTGCCCGAGCTGGTCGTCACCGGGCTGGCGCCGCATCCGGCCGCCGCCCTGCTGACCGAAGCCGCCGAACGAGCCTTGACCGGCGGTCCGCCCGAACCAGGCGAACGCCTTGCCCTGCGCGGTCATCCGGCGCTGGAAGCCGTGGCCCTTGCCGCCCCGGCTGCCCACCTGCACTTCGCGGTGGCCTTGTACGGCCCGGAAATCCACGCGATCCAGCTGGTGTACGCGGACTCCGCGGGAGTGTTCCCGTGGTCCCCGGACTACCGCGCGGGCCAGGGCGGTCAGCCGGTGCTGGGGGAGCGTCACCATGGCTGACCGGCAGCGTTTTCCTTGGTGGGCAAGGGACCGGCGTGCACCTTGGCGGCCGCGCGCATCGCTTCCGGGGTGGTCTCCAGTAGCGTTTCTCGCACGCTTGGCCGCACGCTTGGCCGCACGCCTGGCCGCACGCTTGGCCGCACGCTTGGCCGCACGGTGCGGGTGTTCGCCCGCGATCCGGCCCGCGTGGCCGCCGCCCCCGGCCACCGCCGGTCACCCGCATCCGGCACCTGCGACGTCCGCGCCCGCAATCACCGTCCGCCGGGCATCCGTGCGGCACCCGGCCGTGCGGCACGCTGCGCCGTCCACAATGCGGCACCTTGCCGCGCTCGCCGCTTCACCCGGTCCGTCACCGAGCCGTGCCGGTCTGCGGCCGTCGCGAAGCATCCGGAACCCCGGCGGCTCAGGCCTTCGCCGGTGGCCCGCCGTTGTGCAGGCTGGTTCCGGGGACGAGGCGGCTGATCGCGTCCTCCATATGCGCATCCAGCAGCCCCAGCGCGGTGACCTCGTCGCCCGCGCGCAGGGCCTCGATGATCCGCGTGTGCTCGTCCACCCGCTCTTCCACGCGCTGGTAGGTGCTCTGCAGCAAGGTCAGGCACATGCGGGTCTCGATCAGCAGCGTGCGAGCCATCCGGATCAGGCGCTTGCTGCCGGAGGCCTCGATCAGCGCCTCGTGGAAGCGAAGGTCCGCAGTGGACAGTGCGGAGGGATCGTCGTCGCCCGCGGCGGCGGCCATCTCGGCCACCGCCTGTTCAAGCGCGGTCGCCACCTCCTCGCGGTCGCCGCCGCGCAGCACGCGCAGCAGCGCGGTGCGTTCCACCGCCGTCCGGGCGAGATAGATGTCGTACACGTCAGTCGGTTCGAGGTCGATCACGAACAGGCCCCGGTGCCGCTCGCTGCGCAGCAGCCCCTCCGACACGAGGTGCTGCATCGCCTCCCGAAGCGGGCCACGGGAAACCTGGAACCGGGCGGCGAGATCGGTTTCACCGAGCTGGGTGCCCGGCGACAGGACACCGTTCATGATCGCTTCGCGCAGCTGGCGCGCGATCACGGTGGCGGTCGATTCCCGGTTCACCGGTTCGATACCGGGCAGGGCGGCCATGGCTCAGCCCCTCACCCGGAACAGCGTGCCCAGCGAACGGACGAGCCGGGTCGAGCCGGTCAGCCGCAGGCCCTCCCAGATGGTCACCTGGTTCGCGGTGAGCACCGGTTTGCCCAGCTTCTGCTCGATCTCGGTGATCTCGCCGAGCGTGCGCATCGCGGTGTCGGGCACGAGCACCGCCTCCGCGTCCGGGTGATCGTGGCGCACCGCGAGGTCCACCACGGCCTCCGGGGACAGCGTGCCGACCTCGGCCGCGGTGTCGATGTCCGCGCTCGACACGGACAGCACCTCGACGCCGCCCGCGGCGAGGAAGTCCACGAACAGCCGGGCCACGTCACCCGGGTAGCTGGCGGCGACCGCGACCCGCCGCACCCCGATCGCCCGCGCCGCGTGCACAAAGGCGAAAGAGGTGCTCGAAGCAGGGACGCCCGCGGCCGCAGCCAGCTGGTCGGCCTGGTCGCGGGCGCCGTCCCAGCCGTACACGAAGCTGCCGGAGGTGCACGCCCAGATCACCGCGTCCGGTGCGTGCTTGGCGAGCAGTCCGGCGCCCTCGGCGAGCCGGGCCTCGCTGCCGAGGTCCAGCAGCTGGGGTACCGCGTGCAGATCGGTGCCGTAGATGTGCGCGACCGGCAGCCGGATGTCGCCCTCCGCGACGTCCGTCCCGCCGAGCAGCTGCTCCGCGAGCGGGTAGTCGTCCTCGGCCGCGTGGTCGGGGTAGATGAAGCCGATCGTGGTCACGAAACCTCCGGAGTACGCAAATTGTCGACAATCTTACCGGTGCCGGTGCTGCTCGTCCGTGCCGGTCCGCGTGGATGGCTCAGCGGGTGGTTCAGGAGACCTCCCGCAGCCAGCCGCCCGGTCCGACGATCGGCAGCCGCATCCGGCGCAGGCAGGCCCACATGGTCAGCTGATTCGCGGTCAGCACGGGCTTGCCGAGTGCCTTCTCCAGCGGCTCGATCAGATCGAACGTGGGGAGGTTGGTACAGCTGACGAAAATGGCCTCGGCCGCACTGTGGTCGGCGGCCAGGATCCGCTCGGCGATGGTCCGGTAGCCGACCTTCCAGATCCCGCCACCGAGGCCGAGGTGGTCGCTGGCGACCGTGCGCACGCCGAGTTCGGTGAGGAAATCGTGGAGTTTGCCGGTCAGATCGGCGTCGTAGGGGGTGAGTACGGAAACCCGGTGCAGGTCCAGTCGCTGCAGGACCTCGGCGAGCGCGCCGGAGGTGGTCACCGCGTCGGGCGCGCCGGCGTCGCAGATGGCTTTGGTGAGGGAGCGTTCGTGATCGACGCCGTTCACGAAGCTGCCGGAGGTGCACAGGTAGGCGACCACTTCGGGCTCCACGTGCAGGATGTCGCGCGTGGCGGCGGCCAGGTGCCTGCGGTCGCTGACCAGCTGCGCCATTTCCATGCTGACCGGGACCGGTTCGTACGGGGTGCGGGCGAGATGCAGCGACACCTCCATGGGTACCCAGCGCCAGAGTTCGCGCTCGAGCGCCAGATCGAAAGGAGCGATCACCCCGATGCCACGCTGGGCCAACGGGCCTTCGAACGCGAGGAAGTCCAGATCCACGGCTCAGCCTCCGGAATACGCCGGTGCAGATGACACGTCCGGTGCTCCGGGGGTCGTTCCTCGGATTGTTGACAATCATACGAGCCACTTCTACGGTGTCAATGTGCTCGCCTCGGAAATCCCCGTGCTGACGGTGCTCTGCGGGGCAGACTCACCACCGGATATGGCTGCAGTCGAATCGGACGCCGTGGTTCGTTACACCGATGCGCGCGGGCTGCCGGACGCGCTGCGCGGTGCCGACGCGTTGTTCGTCTACGACTTCCTCTCCACCGCGGTGCCCGGTGCCTGGCCCGCGGCGGACCGGTTACGGTGGCTGCACATCGCCGCCGCCGGGGTGGATCCCGTGCTGTTCCCGGAGTTGCAGGAAAGCGACGTGGTGCTCACGAACTCGCGCGGGGTGTTCGACGACGCCATCGCCGAGTACGTGCTGGGCGTGGTGCTGGCCTTCGCGAAGGACTTCGCGCGGTCGCTCGATCTGCAGCGCGCCACGACCTGGCGGCATCGGGAGAGTGAGCGGATCGCCGGGCGTCAGGTGCTCGTGGTCGGTACCGGGCCGATCGGGCGGGCCATCGCGCGGCTGCTGCGCGCGGCCGGAATGCAGGTGTCGGGCTCCGGGCGGCGGGCGCGCACCGGTGACCCCGACTTCGGTGTGGTGCGCGATTCCGGCGAGTTGCCGCAGTACCTCGGCGAATTCGATTACGTGGTCGCGGTCGCGCCGCTCACCGCGCAGACCAAGGGCATGTTCGGCGCGGAGGCGTTCGCCGCGATGAAGCCGTCCGCGCGGTTCGTCAACGTCGGGCGTGGTGAGCTGGTGGTCACCGCCGAGCTGGTCGCGGCGCTGCGCGCCGGTGAGATCGCGGGTGCCGCGCTGGACGTGTTCGAGACCGAGCCGCTGCCCCCGGACAGTCCGCTGTGGACGATGCCGGGCGTACTGGTCTCCCCGCATATGTCGGGGGACTTCAGCGGTTGGCGGCGCACCCTGGTAGAGGTGTTCACGGCGAACTTCCGGCGCTGGCGTGCCGGCGAGCCGCTGCACAACGTCGTGGACAAACGGCTCGGGTACGTGCCATCCCAACCACAGGGAGCCGCCGGATGAGCGACCGGGAACTGACCGCCAGCGAACTCGTGGCCGCGTACGCGACAGCGGAGCTGTCGCCGGTAGAGGCGACCGAGAACGCGTTGCGGGCCATTGAAGAACGGAATGGCGAGCTGCACGCGTACTGCCTGGTCGACGCGGATCGCGCGCTGGAGCAGGCGAAGGCGGCGGAGATTCGCTGGCGGGACGGTAACCCGATCGGCTGGCTCGACGGCGTGCCCGCGTCAATCAAGGACATGTTCCTCACCCAGGGCTGGCCCACGCTGCGCGGGTCGACGAGCATTCCGCGCGAGCAGCCCTGGGACGTGGACAGTCCGGTGATGGCGCGGATGCGCGAGGCCGGCCTCGTCGTGCTGGGCAAGACGACCACGCCGGAGATCGCCTGGAAGGGCGTCACCGACAGCGCGCTCACCGGGATCACGCGCAATCCGGCCGACCCAAGCAAGACCGCGGGTGGCTCGAGCGGGGGCAGCGCGGCGGCCGTCGCGGCGGGAATGGGTGAATTGTCGGTGGGCACCGACGGTGGTGGCTCGGTGCGCATCCCCGCTTCGTTCTGCGGGATCGTCGGGATGAAGCCGACGCACGGCCGGATTCCGCTGTACCCGGCGAGTCCGTTCGGCCCTCTCTCGCACGCTGGCCCGATGGCCCGCAGTGTCGACGACACCGCGCTGCTGCTCGACGTCCTTGCCACGCCCGACCACCGCGATCCGGCCGGGCTGGCTCCACCGGTGAGCACCTATCGCGAAGCCGTCCGACGCGACGTGCGTGGCCTGAACGTGGCGTACTCGCCCACTCTCGGCTACGTCACCGTGGATCCGGAAGTGGCCGCGATCGTTGCCGCCGCCGTACGTGCGCTCGACGACGCCGGTCTGCAGATCGAGGAAACCGACCCGGGTTTCGCGGATCCGAAGCCCGCCTTCGACGTGCTGTGGTCCACCGGTGCGGCCAAGCTGCTCGACTCGTTCCCGGACGGCAGCGCCGGCCGCGTCGACCCCGGTCTGCGGCGCGTGTGGGAAAAGGGCCACACCTTCTCCGCGGGCGACTACCTGGACGCCACAGCGGAACGCGCCGCGCTCGGCATCCTGATGGGCGAGTTCCATACCCGCTACGACGTGCTGCTCACCCCGACCATTCCGATCCCGCCCTTCGAAGCAGGCCACGATGTTCCACCCGGCAGCGGCCTGACCGAGTGGCCGGAGTGGACGCCGTTCACCTACCCGTTCAACATGACCCAGCAACCGGCGATCAGCGTGCCCGCCGGGCGCACGTCCGCGGGACTGCCGGTCGGGCTGCAGATCGTCGGCCCGCGTCACTCGGACGATCTGGTGCTGGCTGTGGCGAAGCTGCTGGAGGAGGTTCGCCCCTGGATCCCCCACTGACCCAGCTGGGATCCCGTCTCGCCGCGGCTGAGTTGTTCTGCGCGCTGGGCGCCTGTGCCGGTGGGATGATTTGTGCCGAGTCCCGGAAGGTCGCCCGTCGGTGTGGCAGGGTGGCGGGCATGACGGAGTTCGCTACGCCGATCGGGGACCGCTGGTACGAGGACTATCCGCTCGGGGCGGTGTACGAGTTCGGGGATGCCACCGTCACCGAGGAGGAGATCGTCGAGTTCGCCCGGCAGTTCGATCCGCAGAGCTTCCACGTCGATCCGATTGCGGCGAAGTCCGGGCCGTTCGGCGGGCTGGTGGCCAGTGGCTGGCACACCTGCGGGCTGATGATGCGGATGTTCGCCGGGCACTACCTGTCCACGGTGGCCAGCCTCGGCAGTCCGGGCATCGACGAACTGCGCTGGCCGCGACCGGTGCGGCCGGGTGATCGCCTGCGTATGCGAGCTACCGTCACCGAGACGCGGCTGTCGAAGTCCAAGCCGGATCGCGGCCTCGTGCGCACCCACCTGGAACTGTTCAACGGCGAGGATGACCTGGTGTTCAGTGCCACCGCGGTGAACTTCCTCGCGGTGCGGCCCGCGGTCCGGGAATAGTCTACAAAGGACATTCCCGCCCGCGGGTGACGGCCGGGGTGGCACCTGCGGGCGACCGGGCGGCATAGCGGCCGGGGCAACGGGTTGCGACGGCTTGTTGACGGATACCGGAGCGCCGGGGACAGCCGCGACGGGGCCAGCTGAGCGGCCGGGCTCAGCGCAGCCCCGTGGCCCCTTCCAATTCGGCCAGCGCCGTGTCCAGGTGGGTCAGGATCCGCTGCAGGTGGGGGACGCTGCGGCGGCAGCCGGTGATGCCGAAGTCCAGGTTGTCGCCGTTGCTGGTCAGGGTGATGTTGAGGGCCTGGCCGTCGAGCAGGACCGAGGCCGGGTAGATGCCGTCCAGCGCGGCGCCGTTCCAGTACATCTGGGTGCGCGGGCCGGGGACGTTGGAGATCACCAGATTGAACGGCGGACGCGTGTTCGACACGACACCGGGGATCGGGGAGACGCCCAGCGCGGCCACGTTGATCCCGGACAGCAGCAGGGTCTGCAGCGGCGACAGTTGCGAGAACAGCTTCTTCCCGTTGGACATCGACGCGGAGATCCCGGCCAGCCGGTCGGCGGGGTCGGGCAGGTCGGTGGCCAGGTTGCAGAGCAGAGCGCCGAGGTTGTTGCCGGTCGCCTCCTGGGCGTCGCGGCGGCGCAGCGAAACCGGCACCATCGCGACCAGCGGGGCATCCGGCAGCGCGCTCTGCTCGATGAGGTAGTCGCGCAGCGCGCCGGCGCACATCGCGAGGACGACGTCGTTGCGGGAGGTGCCGGCGGCGGTGGCGATCGCCCGCACGCGTTCGAGCGGCCAGGACTGTGCGGCGAACCGGCGCGCGCCGCCGATCGGTACGTTCAACATGGTGCGGGGGGCCTGCATCGGCAGCGTCAGGCGGTGCTCGCGGAACGCCTCGCGCGCCACCTTCGCCGCGGCCGGAGCGATTCCGGTGAGCTGCCCGAAAGTCTTTCCCGCCGCGTCGAAAAGGGAACTCGGGGCACGGTTGCTGCGGCTCCGGCCGGTTTCGCCGCGGCTGCCCCATGGCGGCGGGCAGTCCAGGTCCGCCGGGTCGTCCGACAGGGTGCCCTGCATGTGCCGCACCGCGGAGATGCCGTCCATCAACGAGTGGTGGATCTTCGAGTACATCGCGAACCGGCCGTCGCGAAGACCCTCGATCAGGTGGAATTCCCACAGCGGACGGTGCCGGTCCAGGAGGGTGCTGTGCCAGCGCGAGGCCAGCTCCAGCAGCTCGCGGATCCGGCCCGGCTGCGGCAGCGCGGAATGACGGAAATGGTAGTCCAGCTCCAAATCGGTCTCGGTGGACCAGTGCAGATTGCCCACCGTGTTCACCGGACGGCTCGGCCGCCGCCGGAACACACTGCGCATGTTGTCCGATTCCAGCAGCGAACGGCGCAGTTCGCGCAGATAGTCCTCGCCCGCGCCGTCCGGTTTGCGGAACAGCTGCAACCCGCCCACGTGCATCGGATGCTCGCGGGTTTCGACCATCAGGAACATCGAATCGGTCACGGGCATCATCGGCATTTCCGGTCACCCTTTCGCGCGGGACGGGACTCCGCGCCCCGGCCCGAGTCTACGCACCCCCGAATCCCGCCGGGCGCCGAGATTCCGCCGCGCGCCGGAAAAACTCCGCCTGACCAGCACGCACCCGGTGCGTGGTGACGTGACGGAGAGCGCGCGCCGGTGCCGGATACCATCGCTGGCGTGGCAGGACGGACTGGAGCTCAGCAGCTTGTGGACGCGCTCACGGCTCTCGGGACCGAGGTGGTGTTCGGCCTGCCGGGAGTGCACAACCTGCCGCTGTGGGCGGCCTTGGCGGAGACCGGGATCCGCGTCATCGGCGTGCGCCACGAGCAGACCGCGGGGTTCGCCGCGGACGGTTATGCCCGCCGGACCGGGAAACTCGGCGTCGCGCTGGTGACCACCGGTCCGGGTGCGGCGAACACGCTCGGCGCGGTCGGCGAGGCGATGGCCTCCGCGGCGCCGGTGCTCGTGGTGGCCACGGACATCCCGTCCACGCTGCGCCGGCCCGGGGTGGTCCGCGGGGTGCTGCACGAGACCGCCGACCAGCAGGCGATGTTCGCGCCGGTGACCAAGGCCGGCTTCACCGTGCACCGCGCGGACCAGATCGGCACCACTGTGCACCGAGCGGCGCGGCTCGCCCTGCAGCCGCAGACCGGACCGGTCTATCTCGGCATCCCGATGGACTACCTGCGCGAGGTCACGCCGCCGCGGGAGCCACCGGCGCCGCCCGCCGAACGCGTGCTAGACCTGCCGGATCTGCCTCGCGCCGCGACCTTGCTCTCCACTGCCCGCCGTCCGCTGATCTGGGCGGGCGGCGGGGCACTGCGTGCCGAAGCGGGCGAGGCGATCGGCAAGCTCGCCGAGCGGCTGGCCGCGCCGGTGCTCACCACGTTCGGCGCGCGCGGCCTGCTGCCGCTCGAACATCCTTGCCTGGCCCCGAATCCGGTGCACGCGCCGGAGGTCGGGCAGCTGTGGGACGAGGCGGACGTGGTGCTCGCCATCGGCACCGACTTCGACGGCCTGATGACGCAGAACTGGCTGATGCCCGCGCCGCCGCGGCTGATCGCGGTGAACGTCGATGCCGGGGACGCGGCGAAGAACTACCGCCCGGACGTCACACTCGTCGGCGACGCGCGCCGGGTGGTCGAATCCCTGCATCCGGAACCCCGTCCGGGGCTGGCCGAGCTGACCGCGCGGCTGGCCGGGATCGGCCGCCGGGTGCGACGGCGCATCCGCGACGAGGACCCACACGCCGCGGACTTCCTGTCCACTTTGGAGGAAGTGCTGCCGCCGGACGCCATGCTGGTCACCGACATGTGCGTGGCCGGCTACTGGATCGGCGGGTTCCACCGGGTCCGCGGTCCGCGCCGGCTGGCCTATCCGATGGGCTGGGGCACTCTCGGGTACGGCTTCCCGGCGTCGATCGGCGCCGGCGCGGCGGCCGAGGCGGAGCGGGGCGGGCGTGTCCTGTGCGTGACGGGTGACGGCGGATTCCTTTACGGGGTAGGAGATCTGGCCACGCTGGCGGAGGAGCAGCTGCCGGTCACCGTGGTCGTGGTGGACGACGGCGGCTACGGCATGCTGCGTTACGACCAGGACGCCGAGGGGGTGGCGCGCCGCGGAGTGGATTGGGACAGCCCGGACTTCGTCGGTCTGGCCCGGTCGTTCGGGGTGCACGCGGACCGCGTGTCCGGGTTCGGCCGGGCGTTCCGCAGGCTGCTGGGCGAGTTCGTGGAGTCCGACGAGCCGAACGTGCTGGTGGTGCGTGCGAAGCTGAAGCCGCCGCTGAACGCTTCGCCCCGCTGGTATCGCAAAGAGCGCGGCTGAGCCGGCCATTTGGTCCACTGTGGACGGTAGCTGCCCGGGAGCGGGCGGTTTACGGCCGCGTCCGAGTCCCGTAGGCTTCCACTATCCGAACAGGTCATCTCACAGAGTGGGAGGGCGGCATGTCGCCCAAGGACGTGTACACCCACGGGCACGGTGAAGTCGTCGTGCGCAGTCACGCGGCTCGGACCGCGGCGAGTTCGGCCGCCTACCTCCTGCCGCTGCTCCGGCCGGGGCTGGATCTGCTCGACGTCGGGTGCGGTCCGGGCAGCATCACCGTCGACCTCGCCGAGGCGGTCGCGCCTGGGCGGGTGCGCGGTGTCGAGATCACCGACGCGGCCCTGCCGGAGGCACGGAAGAACGCCGAACATCGCGGGGTGGCCGTGGAATTCGCGGTCGACGACGTCTACCGGCTGTCCGATCCGGACGACAGCTACGACGTCACCCATGCTCACCAGGTGCTCCAGCATCTGTCCGGCCCGGTCGCCGCGCTCCGCGAGATGCGGCGGGTGACCCGTCCGGGCGGCGTGGTGGCGGTTCGCGACGCCGACTACGCCGCGTTCACCTGGTGGCCTGGCGACGAACGGCTGGACACCTGGCTCAAGCTGTATCGCGCGGTGGCACACGGAAACAATGCCGAGCCGGACGCGGGCCGACGGTTGCTGTCCTGGGCGCACGAGGCGGGTTTCACCGAGGTCACGTCGTCGGCTTCGGTCTGGTGCTACGCCACTCCCGAGGAGCGGGCGAGCTGGGGCGGCATGTGGGCGAAACGGATCTACTCCGCCGTCGGCGAGATGGCGGTCCAACGAGGGCTTGCCACCCCGGCCGAGCTGGACGCGATCTCCCAGGCCTGGCAGGACTGGGCGGCGCACCCCGACGGCTGGCTCATGATCCCGCACGGCGAACTGCTCGCCCGCGCCTGACCCCGACGCGGTCGTCCACCCCGGGCTGAGCAAGGCTGTGAAGGGTCCCTTCACGGACTCAGAGTCCGTGAAGGGACCCTTCACAGCCTTTACCTGGGCGCCTTGACCGGCCAGATTCGCAGGACCGTGGAGCCGTGGCTCGGCACGTTCGCCCGCAGGGTGCCGGTGGTCGAGGATGTGGTGCCGGACCACAGATCGCGGGCCCGGAAGTGCTTTCCGGACAGACCGAGTTCCCGCGCGGTCGTGGTGATCGTGGCGGCCGAGCCGCCACGGTTGAGCAACACCGTCGCGACCGATCGCGCGCAGCTGCGGACCCTGCTCTTCGGGCGGTAGCAGACAGAAACCGAGTCGTACGTAGTACGGCCCGTTCCAGGGCACGTCGACGAACGTTGTGAGAGTGAGGCCGGGAAGTCCGCGCGCGGCGGCCCATGCGTCGACGGTTTCGATCAGCTGCCTGCCCAGTCCACGGCCGGAGTGTTCCGGAAGGATCGAAACCTGTTCCAGGTGACCGAATCCGTCCACCTTGGCGGCTACCGCATACCCCACCGGAGAGCCGTACGCCTCGTACACCCAACAGCGGCCGTCGGACTGGTACTCGCCCAGCTCCGCAGGGGAGGGCGGGGCGTCGTCGGCGATCGCGGTCATTCCGATGGCCCGGAACGGTGCACCCGCCGCGCGTTCCAGCTCGGTCAGCAACGGCAGTTCGGCGAAGGTGGCGAGGCGGATCACCCGCGCGTTTCCTCTTCAACTGCGCGGCTATCCGGGACAAGAAACGGCGTAAGCAACCCGGGTTGCACAGCATCCGCGAGGGAAACTCCCTCGGCTTCGCCGACGTCGAGTACGCGGTAGTGCCCGCGCCCGGCGGCGATCGGTGCCAGTACGGTCAGCAGCCCGGCTCTCCGTTGGAAAAGCGACTGTTCCAGGACGATCCCGGTCAGCCCGTCCCGGCGTACGGCGACCGTCGCGCGGGCCAGGGAGCCCGAGCGCGTCACGAGGTATCGGCCGGTGATCGCGTGTCCGAGCGTGCGGTAGCGGTCGAGGCCGATCAGCACGGCGAACGGCAGCAGTACGGGAGCCGCTTGCCACGGCCAGTTCGGCAGCACGCCCAGCTGCGCCAGCCCGAACAGCGTCGCGGCGAGCACCAGCACGCCGGTGACCGCGCGGGTGATCCGCCGGGTCCGGGCACGCTGGGGATGCCGGGTGAGCGGCACGTTCGCGAGGTCTTCGCCGATGACGGCGGCGGCCACTTCGTGGGCGCGGGCGACTGGGGCGGGCGGCAGCAGCAGGCCGCCTCCACGATCGGCCTCGTGCAGCCCGGTGGCCATCGCGACGCATTTGGCGCCGCCGACCATCCGCAGCGGCAATGGTTCCTTCAGCTCCGCGCCCCGCAGCCGGTTCTCCTCGATGGACACCGAACGCGTGGTCACCAGCCCACGGCGGATGTGCAGGGTGCCGCCGGGTTCCCTGGTGAGCCGGAAGTTCCAGAAGGACAGCGCATATCCGCCGACCGACAGCACCGACACGAGTGCCAGCAGGCCCACCGCGGCGACCAGCACGGTGAGCCACACGGGCTGTTCGAGCGCGCGCCGGGTGAGTTCGCGGATCGGGCCGTAGCGGGCCGGGTCGAAGTGCAGTTCGTGCGCGAAGTGGTAGGTGGCGCCGAGGACCGCGCCGACCACGGCGATCCCGGACAGCGTGAAGGGTGCGTACCGCAACCACCGCTTGTCGACAGTGGCGAGGACGGTCTCTGCCGGGCCGGCAGCCGACTCCTCGGTGACCGGTTTGCGGTGCAGCAGCAGGGTTCTCAGTCGCGCGGCTTCGGACCGCGTGACCGCGTCGAGGATCAGTTCGTCCTTGACCGGCCCCTTGCCGTGGGCATGCCGCCCGGTGCCGATTCGTACGGCGGCAAGGGAGAAAAGCCGGTGTTTCGGTTCCGAAACCACGTCCACGGTGCGGATTCGGTCACGTGGCACGGCGCGGTGCTTGCGCAGCACCAGCCCGGTGCGCCATTCCACCTGGGTCTCGGTGATGCGGTAGCGCGAGGTGAGGCAATGCGAAATGCCGACGGCCACGGTCACCCCGGTGGCGACGAGGCCGATCCACTGCCAGTAGCTCCCGTGCCCGAGGAACAGCGCGCCGACGAGCACCGGCAGCGAACGGACCACGTCCAGTACCGGGCGGATCAGCAGCATCCGCCGGTCGAGCCGGTGCCACCGGGCCGGCGCGCTGCCCTCGGCGGCGACCGGCGCGGACGGTGCCCGCGTGGTCACGTCGCGTCCCCCGGCACGGCCTGGGTGGTCCGGGTCAGCTCGTCGGCCAGCGCGACCGCCCGGTCGTGGTCGAGCCCGGAGATCCGCAGCGCCCCGGCGGCGGACGCGGTGGTCACGGTGATCCGGGACAGCCCGAACAGCTGCTCCAGCGGCCCCCGTTCCACATCCACGGTCTGGATCCGCGAAATCGGCGCGATCCGCCATTCCTGCTTGAGCCAGCCGGACTGGGTGTAGACCGCCTCCCCGGTCACCTCCCACCGGTGCACACGGTAGCGCCACAACGGCATCACGAGCAGATGCAGCAGGGCGAACACGCAGCAGAGCACCAGCGTCACCGACAGCCACGACGGCGGGTCGTCCACCATCGACAGGGCCACAGCCTGGCCCGCGATCAGCACCAGCCAGCCTGCCCCCGCAGACGTCGCCCAGTGGCCGATGGCCTTCCGGCTCACCCGATGCCCAGGTGGCCGAAGGCGTAGTCGCAACGCGGGACTTTCCGCTTCGCTCACCTGCACAGAGTGCCTGAATCGGGGTCGTCATGGCCACGACAAGTGTCACGGACCCCTGATCCGGGGGCCGTCCGGCTGCGGCGGGTTACTATTTTCGTCGCGGACGGGATGGAATCGCCGTCGCGGCGCGTTGTACGTCGATACGTCCGCGCACGACAGCGAGCAGCAGGAGGATTCCGGTGGGACTCGATCCCGAGGAACTGTATGAGGTGGACTCGGACGTCCCCGACCTGGACGGAGCCGTGCTGCTGCACTTCTTCGAAGGTTTCATGGACGCCGGCTCGGCCGGGCGGCTGGTCACCGAGCACCTCACCGGCGAGATGACGCACCGGGTGATCGCCCGGTTCGACGTGGACCGCCTGATCGACTACCGCGCGCGCCGCCCGTCGATGACCTACGATCTGGACCACTGGGCCGAATACGAGGCCCCCGAACTGGTCGTCCGCCTGCTGCACGACGGGGACGGCACGCCGTTCCTCCTGCTGACCGGCCCGGAGCCGGACCGGGAGTGGGAGCTGTTCGCCGCCGCCGTCCGCCGCCTCGTCGAGCGCTGGGGAGTGCGGCTGACCGTGGGCTTCCACGGGATCCCGATGGGCACCCCGCACACCCGCCCGCTCGGCGTCACGGCGCACGCGACCCGTGCGGCCCTGCTCGGCGAGCACCAGCCGTTGCCCAACCGGATCCAGGTGCCGGGCAGCATGGCCGCGGTCCTGGAGTACCGCTTCGGCGAATGGGGGCTGGACGCGCTGGGCTTCGCCGCGCACGTGCCGCACTATCTCGCCCAGTCGACCTACCCGGCCGCGGCACTGCACCTGCTGCGGAAGCTCGGCGAGGCGACCGCGCTGGCGCTGCCCGACGGTGAACTGGCGTCGGCCGCCCAGGTGGCCAACGCGGAGATCGACCGGCAGGTCGCCGAATCCGGCGAGGTCGCCGACGTGGTGCAGGCGTTGGAACGTCAGTACGACACGTTCACCGCCGCGTCCGGGCAGAGCCTGCTCGCCGAATCCCAGGAGCACCTGCCCACCGCGGACGAACTGGGCAGCCAGTTCGAGCGGTTCCTCGCCGAACAGGACGGCGGAGAGCGCTGAGTCCTCACTCCGGCGGCCGCCTGCGGTAGGACAGCGCCGCGGACCGCACCGTCTGCCAGGCCCACCAGAGCCGCTTCGTCACGATCGCCACGCTGGACATGGTGCGGACACTACGTTGCCGGGAGGCAGCGTGGTGAAGTGCGTCGGATGACGATCGGGCGCCGGGCTCGCGCCGTACACTGTGGACACTTCGGTTACCCGTGGGTAGAACGGGGGGTCCCGCCCCGTACCGGGGTGGTTCGGCTATCGTCCGTGAATGAGCCAGCAGCGCCAAGATCGTTTCACGGCAAGGAGTCTCGGCCTCGCGGTGCGCCGGAAGGCCGCTCTGGCGCTGCGCCGGGCGGCCACCCGGCTGCACGACCCCTATCCCGGCCGGCTGCACGAGCTGGAGCAGGAACTCCGCCGTACGCGCGCGGAACTGCACACCGAGATCGTCCGGCAGGGCGATCGGGTGTTGGACCGGGTGGTGGAGTTCGAGATCCGCAGCCGCCGCGACATCGTCTACGCGGGTGATCAGGACGCGGCCTTGCAGAGCAACGTGTTCGCCAGGGAGAACCTGATCGGCGCGAAGCATTTCGGCCACCCGAAGGAGACCCTGCAGCACGCGCTGTCGCTCGCGCCGCGTGGCGGGATGGCGCTGGAGTTCGGGGTGGCTTCGGGGAACACACTGCGGACCATCGCGACCGCGCGTGGCGGTATCGAGGTCTACGGCTTCGATTCCTTCGACGGCCTGCCCGAAGCATGGCTCAACGGCATGCCGGCGGGCGCGTTCGCGCGCGACGACCTGCCGGAGGTCCCCGGTGCGGAACTGGTCGTCGGGCTGTTCTCCGACACGCTCGGCGAATTCCTGGACAAGCACCCCGGACCGGTGGATTTCCTGCACGTGGACAGCGATCTCTACAGCTCCGCGAAGACCGTGCTCGACCTCGTCGGCCCGCGCCTGCAGGTCGGCAGCATCGTGCACTTCGACGAGTTCTTCAACTTCCCCGGCTGGCAGCGGCACGAGTACCGGGCCTGGCTGGAGCATGTGGACAAGACCGGGGTGTCCTACGAGTACGAGGCCTACACCTACAACGACAACCAGGTCACCGTCCGGATCACCGGGCTGGGCTGATCACGGCGGAAAGCACCCGGGCCGGTTGACTCCTCCGATGGCGGGCAGCACGAGGCCGCAGAGGTAGCCGTCGACCCAGTGCCCGTTGCCGCTGAGGTTCGTGGCCAGCCGGACGAACGGGGCGAGCGTGCGCACACCCTGCGCGAGCGAGTCCTGGTTGCGGTGCAGCATCGAGGTGAGCTGGTCCAGCTGGGTGAGCGTGGGGGTGAGGTCGCGGTCGTTGTCGCCGACGAGGCCGGACAGCTCGGTGGCCAGCCGGCGCGACCCGTCCAGCAGCGCCGAGATCGCCGACTCGCGGCGTTGCACCTCGGCGAGCAGCTGGTTGCCGTCGGTGAGGAGCCGGGCCACCTCGGCGTCCCGCCCCGCGAGCGTGGCCGAGACGGTGCGGGTGCCCGCGAGCAGCCGTCTGAGCTGCGAGTCCCGAGACGCAAGCGAGTCGGCGAGCCGGGAAAGTCCGGAGAGCGCCTTGCGCACGTCGGCCGGGGTGTGCGCGAGGGTGGTCGCGATTGTCCGGAAGGCAAGGGAAAGCTGATCGGTGTCGATGCGGTCCACCGTCGAGGAGAGCTGGTGGAACGCGGGCAGCACGTCGTAGGGAACGGTCGTTCTGGCGCGCGGGATCGGCACGCCCGGGTCGAGCTGATCGCGCCCGGTGGGGTCGAGCGCGAGGTACTTCTGGCCCAGTAAGGTCTTCAGCCGGATCGACGCCGTGGTGGTGTCGCCGAGCCAGGCGCCGGACACCCGGAACGAAACCCGCGCAGACGCGCCGTCCAGCGCGATCGCGGACACCCGCCCCACCCTTACGCCGGCGATTCGCACGTCGTCGCCGGTCGCCAATCCGGCCGTTTCACTGAATTCGGCGGCGTACCCGGTGCCGTCTCCGATTATCGGAAGACTTCGCCCGTGCAACGCCGCGACGATTCCCAGCAGGAGCACGGTCAGCCCGACGAGCGCCGTGTGCACAGGGTGTCGGGCTGTGTTCACAGCGTGCATGGTGGCCTACCCGCGTGGGTGAGGCCAGTCACACCACTCGAACGGACGCCCAGGCCCGCACGTCCACCGGACGTCCACAAAGGACAACGTTCCGCGTCGCCGCCCGGACCCCGTGGCGGGGCGTGACCGGAGTCATCGGAACATCCGGCGCCGGAACGCCGTTGTAGAGGTAGCACCAGCGTGGGAAAACCTTCCGCGCCGCCGCCGAACGGGGAGGAGCCATCATGCGAGACCAGAGCACCGGACTGCACCCGGCACCGGACCTCGTCACCGACGAAGCCGACACCACCGCGCAGGAAGCCCGCCGCCACAAGGCCGCGCTGGCCGTGGCCGCGCAGGCCACGGACGCCGAGGAATGCGCAATGTTGCTGGACATGCTGGGCCTGCACACGCGCGGCGGGAGCCGCACCGAGGTGGCCTGATTTTCGGGGCCCGACTTTGCGGGCCTGACCTCGGGAACTCGGCCGTCCGGGGTGGGCGGCTGGGTAAGTGGTCGGCCCCTGCCGTCTTGGCCGCGGCGGGGGCTGTTCGAGTTGTGCTTGTGTCGCGCGGTCCGGGGTGTGGTCTCGGCTTGGCCGGGCCGGATGGGTTCGGCTGAGCTGGTCGATGCCGGGCTGGACTGGGCCGGGTGGGGGATGGCCGGGTTCGGGGTGGTGTTCCGTTGGGCGACAGGTTCGTGGAGTCTCGCCGCGGTGGCGTTCGGCCGCATCGACGTGCTGGTGCGATCTTGCCGCACCGAGGTCTCGCCTGCGGGGAAACCGCTCTCCGGACGCGCGGAGGAATTCCTGGCGCAGGCGTCCGTTACCGGCGCTTCACAGAGGAACCGTGCGGCGCCTCGGGCAGAATCGGCGAGGGCACCCGGCCGGTCGCGCGGCGCGGCTGCATCGGACACGAAGCAGGACCTCCATCGAATGGGGGTCATCCAGTGGGGTGAAAGCCGATCGGGTGGCGCGGCGAAGGCTGGGAACACGCTGAGAAAGACCGCGGTCGAGTCGCCCGGACGGGTATGCCGGGTGGAGACGGCGGCGTGATCGGCGGTAGCGTTTTGCTCTCAATGGGGGCTTGCTTCAGTGCGCCGTCACCCGTTGGGAGAAGAGTGGCCGGGACAGGCCACGGAACTGGGGGCATGGATGCAGGAGCCGGGGAGCGCGGTCCGCGGGGACTATCTGACACGCCAGCGTTATGCGCTGGCCACCGCGCTGCGGCAGGGCCGGGGCAAACGCAGTTACCAGCTGGCCGAACACCTGGCCGCGGAGGGCGGGGTGCACCGGTCCGACGTGCTCGCCGCGACCACACTGCTGCTGGCCTGCCGCGCGGTCCGCGATGGCGACACCGAAGCGGCGAGCCGGTTCACCCGGCGGCTGCGCGGGCTGGACAAGGGCAGCGTGGAATTGGTGCACCAGCTGATGTGGCTGGAAACCGGTCGCGAACAGGGCTGGCTGCCGCGGGCGCGGTACGACGCGCTCCTGGCTTACGCTCGGCGCGAGAACCGGTTCGACCTCGCGCGGCGGGCGGGTTCGATCCAGGCCCGGGAAGACGCGCCGTCGGGCTGGTGGGCGGATCTCGAACACCAGCTCGGGCCTTGGAACTGACCGGCGGTCAGTCCCATTCGATCCGGTGGAACAGGTCGGTGAGCTTCGCTCCGCGTGCCGGACTCGTGGCGGAGATCCAGGCGATCCGGCCGCGCAGGTGTGCGCGGAAATCCGGGTGACCGGTGCGATTCTGTGGTGCCGGGCCGGTTTTCGCGCAGTTGTGGAGTACGGCGCGCAGTTCGTCGTACTGCGCGCGGGCGGCGGCGGGCGTCGCGTTCACCACGAGCCCGGCGACCCGTTGCTGCCGATACGCGGGGGTCACCGAGGTCTTGTCGTCGCGTAGCCGAAAACCCTCATCGGTGACGATTCGGCGGACTCCGGGCAGCAGCCGGTGAAGCGGCAGCCCGGCGTCCCCGGAGAAAGCCAGGTCGTCGGCGTACCGGGTGTAGTTCACGCCGAGGCTCGCGGCCAGGCCGGACAGCCGCCGGTCGAGATGGTGCGTCACCGCGTTCGCGACCGAGGGCGACGACGGGGCGCCCTGCGGCAGGTGGGTTCCGGCGAGCCGGCCGAGCGACCGGGCACGGACGGGGGCCGCGCGCAGCACGTCCACCGGCGTCCGCGTGGTGAGGATTCCGGCGAGCGCGGCGCGAACGGCGGGAGGGTAACCGGCCAGCTCCAGCAGCGCGCGAACGCGTGTCGCGGACACCGCCGGGAAGAAGCCTTCGAGATCCATCCGCACCACCATTTCCTGCCCGGCGTGCGGTTGCGCGCAGGTGTGGATCGACCGGCCGCTGCGGAATCCGTGGGCCGCTTCGTGCACCGGCAGCGCGTCGAGCACGTGACGGCGGACCCGGCGCTGCAGCTCGGCCAGCCGCGGTTTCGGTCGTTCGATCAGCCGCGCGCCGCCGGATGCGGTGGGAATCCAGCGATGGCAATAGTGCCGCAGCCGGGCGGGTGCGCGGCGGTTCCACCCGCGGGTGTCGGCGAACCAGCTCAGCTCACCCGGCGGGAGATCGAGGGCCGCGGCACATTCGTCGAACGTCGTCCACCGCGCGACCGGCCAGCGCCACACCGGCATCGGTCCGAGCAGCGACGCGGAGGTGACTCTTTCTCCGTTCATCCGCGCGGTCTTGTACGCGGAGCGTGCCGCGTTCGCGTGGGGTGCGGTGTTTGCGTGCCGTACTGCTCCCCGGGGTTGCCCCGGAGTGGGTGGTCTTCCACCGGCTCACCTCCGCGTCGCCACGGCTCACCTTAGGCGTATCCGGGAACGGGTGACCGAGCGCACCCTTGACCCCCTGCTTTGCCTATAGCAACTTTTGCACTATGCAAGCTCTGCCGGACTAGGTCGCTGATCTCGAACAGCTCACCAGGGTCCTGGTGGCCGTGGCCTGGGACAGTGCGCACGCCGCCCCGCGAGGGGTGACTTTCCCGCAGGTGCGGTTACTCGTCGTGCTCGACAGTCTCGGCCGGGTGCCGTGCTCACGGCTGGCCGAGGCGATGGGCGTGAACGCGTCTTCGGTCACCCGCCTGGCGGACAAGCTTGAGGCGCACGGCTACGTGACGCGGCAGGTGGATGCGCACCGCCGCACCGTGGTCACCCTCGAAACCACCGAGGCGGGCCGGTCCGTGGTGACCGGTGTGCTCGACCGCCGTCACCGTGCACTGGACGACTTGCTGGCCGAACTGCCGCATCCCGGCGGCATTCGGTGACGCGCGCCGTACGCGACCTGGTGGCCGCCGCGGAGGCCGCGCCCGCTCTCCCCGCGACCGGGCCGGGACGATTGTGAACACGCCGCCGGACGATTGGCTGACTCCCGAACCCGCCCCTCACCTGGACTGCGGCGGTGCCTCGGACGGAGGTGCGCCCGCTCTGCCGGATTCGCCGGATTCCCCACATGCCGCACAACTCCGCCGATCTCCGCGTATGCGCTTTCCGTGCTACTGCTCAAACGTTTCAGTACTCACCGAAAAGATCGCCCGGGGCCGAAGTGCCTGGACGAGTCGCCGTTTACGCCGACGACACGCTTCGAGAGGTGGCGAACGAACTTGCGCTGGGGCACACCACCTGCGAGCGCGTGGCCGACCGGCACGATCCCGGTCGCGTCCTCGGCACGGTCACCCTTGCCCAGTTGTTGTTGCACGCGCGGCGCCGGGATCTGCATGATGAACACCACCGCGAACGGCTCTTGCCGGGCCGCGCGGGGTGAGATCATGCGATGTTCCGCGGATGCCCCAGCCAGAAAGGGGAGCGCAGCAGAGCCTTGTCCACTTTGCCCACCGCGGTGAGCGGGAGACTGTCCGCAAAGTCCACAGTGGCCGGTACGAAGTGCTCGCCGCCCAGCGTTTCCCGGACGTGTGTGCGTAGATCGTCCACTGTGGCCGGACCGTTGGCGACGACTGCCGCATGTAGCAGCTCGCCTTCGCCGCCCGGGCCGGGTATCGCGAACACGGCTGCGTTGCGAACCCGTGGATGGCTGAGCAGCGCATTCTCCACAGTGGTCGAAGCGACCTTGGTTCCGTGCTCTCCGGTGACGATCACGTCGCCGGATCGACCGTGCAGGAAGAGGTAGCCGTCCTCGTCGAAGTGGCCGAGGTCGCCGGTCGGCAGCCAGCCGTCGGCGATCGGCGGCTTCCCGTGGTAACCCTCCATCATGGACAGTCCGCGCACGATCACCTCACCCTCGGCGGTGCGTGCCTCCATGCCCGGCACGATCCGGCCGACCGAGCCCAGCAGTTCCGGCCGTTCGAGCACTTCGTCGGCGGAGATGCCGGCGATCATCGGCGCCTCGGTGAGCCCGTATCCCTGGCCGACGACCGGGCCGAATACGGAGAGCGCTTCGTCGAGGCGGCGTGGCGAAAGCGGCGCTGCGCCGAGCGAAAGCTGCCGCACGCTGGACAGATCGGTGTGCGGTAAAGAAGGGCTGTCCAGGATCGCTGCCAATCGCGCAGGAGTAAGGGAAAGTGACGTGACCCGGAGGCGTTCGATATCCGCGAGCACTGCCGAGGCATCGAATTTTCGATGCAGCACAACGGTGTCTCCGCAGAGCAGCGCGCCGAGCACTGCGGCGTTGCCGGTCATGTGCGTGAGCGGCGCGGTGACCAGGACCGTTCGCGTGCCGTCCGGACGGAAGATGTGCGCCATCCCGTCGTAGATCCCGCGGTGGCGGATCAGTTTGGGCGTGCCGGTGGTGCCGCCACTGGGGAAGATTGTCGTGACCCCGCTGGGCAAGGTGTCCGGAGTGGACAGTGGCGAGGCGGCGAGCGTGGTCAGCTCCGCGTCGGTGAGCAGCGTGGCGCCGGTCGTTTCCACCGCGGCCGCGCGGGCCGGGCGGCCGGCCGAAGCGGCGATCAACAGCACTTCCGCGCCGCGCAGCTGTGCGGCAAGCTGGGTGAGCACGACCTCCGGTCGGTTGCCTGCGTCGATCGCCACCGTCCCCCGGGTGCCGGAAAGTCCGTGGTACAGGCGGGACAGCAGTTCTGCCGCCTGACGATGCGTCATGGTGGTGTCATCGTGGTGGAACAGCACGGTGTCGCCGCCGTGGTCCAGCGCGGCCATGATCCGGGACAGGAAGAGACTCACTGTCTCACCGTAGCCGGGCGTGGCCAAGATCCGCGTTCGCCGCTACGTTGTCGGCATGTCCACTGTTCCCGCCCTTGGCATGCCGTCGAAGAGCTTCCGCCGCGCGCTGGCCGACCTCGGCGCCGGACTGCGGGCGCGGGAACTGTGGGCGTTGCTGGCCTGGCAGGACATCAAGCAGCGCTACCGTCGTTCCTCGCTCGGTCCCTTGTGGATCACCGTGGGCATGGCGGTGACCGCGCTCGCCCTGGGCGTGGTGAACTCGGCGTTGTTCGGCACGTCGATTTCCACGCTGCTGCCCAGTATCACGACCGGTCTGATCCTGTGGAATTTCATGAACGGCTGCATCGTCGAGGGTTCGCAGACGTTCATCGACAACGAGGGCATGATCAAGCAGCTGCCCGCCCCGGTTTCGGTGTATGCGCTGCGCACGGTGTGGCGGCAGGCGCTGTACCTGGTGCACAACCTCGTGGTGTACTTGCTCATTCTGGTGGTCTTTTTCGGCAACCTTTCCCATCCCTACCGGCTGGTGGAGAAGGCGGGCGCGCCGCTGCATCCCGGGCTGAGCTGGGAGGTCGTGCTGGCCTTGCCGGGGTTGGCGTTGCTGCTGTTCAACGGTGCGTGGGTGGTGCTGCTGCTCGGCGTGGTGTCCACTCGTTTCCGGGACGTGCCGCCGGTGATCCAGAGCTTCATCACGATGCTTTTCTATGCCACCCCGATCATGTGGTCGATGGACCAGGTCCGGGTGATGAACCAGGGCAGCGAAGACGGATTCGGGTCGCTCGCGGTGCAGGTGCTGCAGCTCAACCCGGTCTACCATTTCGTGGAGATCGTTCGTGCCCCGCTGGTCGGGCAGCAGCAGTCCTGGACGCACTGGGCGGTGGCCGGGGCGGTCACGGTGGTGGGCTGGGCGCTTGCGCTGGCCGTGCTGCGCAACTACCGGGCGCGGGTGCCGTACTGGGTCTGAAGTCCATTGAGGACGGTCATTCCGGACATCGGCACGCCCTTCGGCCGGAAAGTTTCCGTCGGTCGCCGGGGCGCGTTACCGTAGAGGCTCGCCGGAGGGAGCCCCATGACCGAAATGACGCGCCGAAGGACGTTGCAGGCACTCGCCGGGGTGGTGCTGGCCGGCGCGGCCACCACGATCGCCGCCACCCCCGCGCCGGACGGGATGACCCTGCGGCAGCTGGCCGGGCAGCGGGTGATCTACTCCTATGCGGGGCTGACCCCGCCGGATGCGCTGCTGCGGCGGATCCGGGCCGGGGAGGCGGCCGGGGTGATCTTCTTCGGGGAGAACGTTTCCAGCACGCAGCAGATCGCCGGGGTCGTGCGAGAGCTGCGGGACGCGAACGCCCAGAGCCCGGTGCGGCGGCCGTTGCTGCTGATGACCGACCAGGAAGGCGGCAAGGTCCGGCGGTTGCCCGGCGAGCCCGCGTTGTCGGAGAAGCAGGTGGGCCAGGCGGCCGACCCGGAAGCCGCGGCCCGAGCCGCGGGCAAGGGCGCCGGGACCACGCTGTCCGGCGTCGGCATGAACCTGAACCTCGCGCCGGTGCTCGACGTATTCGGTCAGCCGGAGAATTTCATCGACCAGTACGGCCGGTCGTTCAGCGATGATCCGCACACCGCCGGCGTGCTGGGCCGGGACTTCGTCACAGCCCAGCAGGCGACCGGCGTCGCCGCCACCGCGAAGCACTTCCCCGGCCTCGGCGCCGCGCCGGCGGGGAGCAACACCGACCTCGGCCCGGTGACGCTGAACGTGCCGCTCTCGGAGCTGCGGGCCAAGGACGAAGCCCCGTACGGCCCGGCGATCGCGGCCGGGGTCAAACTCGTGATGCTGTCCTGGGCGGTCTACCCCGCGCTCGACGCCACGCGCCCGGCCGGCCTGTCCCCGGCCGTCGTGCAGGAATTGCGTCAGCACCAGAGGTTCCAGGGGGTGACCATCACCGACGCGCTGGAGGCGAAGGCCCTGCAGGCTTACGGGACGACCGGCGAACGCGCGACGCTCGCGGCGGAGGCGGGAATGGACCTGATCCTTGCCTCCGCCCGCGATGTGGCCCAAGGGGAGGAGGCGGTTTCCGCCCTGGCGGCCGGGCTGTCGGGTGGGTCGCTGCCGAGCGCGGGGTTCCGGGCGGCGGTGGGCCGGATCTCGGCTTTGCGGGACGGGCTGCGGTGAGGGGCGGGGTTTGCTTGGGGCGATTGGGGTTGGGGTGTTGGGCGGGGCGGGGTGAGGGGGTACGTCCTGCATGTGGGTGAGGTTGGGTGGTGGGGCCTGGATGTGGGTGAGGCTGGCTGGGTGGGGGCTGCATGTGGGTGAGTGGTGGGTGGTGGGGCCTGCAAGTGGGTGTGGCGGGGCATGCATGCGGGTGTGGCTGGGCAGGCGGGCCTGCAAGTGCGTGAGTGATTGTGGGTTGCTGCGCACCACACGAGCCTGTCGAGCGACCGTGCTGCGTACGTGAGCGACGCTGAGCGACCGCAACACGCTCGTGGGCGATGTCGGGCGATCGCGCTGCCTATCCGAGCGACGTGGAGCGACTGGGTTGGAGCAGCGGGCGATGTTGGTCGATCGTGTTGCGTACGCGGGCGATGTTGAACAGTGCGCCGCGAACGCGAATCGCCCGAGCGACCGCGTTGCAGCCGCCGGTGATGCTGGGACCTACGCCGCGTGAGCGACGCTGATCGACTGCGCTGCGTACGTAAGCGATGTTGGTCGATTGCGTTACACCTGACGGGCGGTACTGAGCGACCGCGTTACCCCGGGACCGATGCCGAGCACTGCGCCACGAGCGACACATGGTGTTCGCGGTGCCTACGCGAGCGATGCTGAGCGCTGCCCCACGTACGTGAGCCACCCGAGCGACCGCTGCGCCCGTGACCGATGTTGAGCGTTTGGTGACTACGCGAGCGATGCTGAGCGTTGCCCCACGTACGTGAGCCACCCGAGCGACCGCTGCCCCGCGATGTTGAGCAATCGTGCCGCGTACGTGAGCGGTGTTGAGCAGCCCCACGTACGTGAGCCATTCGAGTAACCGCCGCACACCCGTGAGCGCCGAGCAACGCCACCCACACGAGCCCCACCAACGCCCCCACCTGAATCGCACTGGACGCAAGGCTTCCGGTGGTGAATCACCCGACCCCGATCCGGGGTCACTCGGGTGGGTAGACATCCGTCCTGACGCGGGTGGAGCGGGCACGCTTGCCTGCGACCACCCACGACGGGAGGACGCATGCACGCCTGGTGGCCACTGGCGGCGGGGGCCGCGTTGTTCGCGTTACTGGCGGTGTTGTTCCTGCGCCGTTCGGCTCGGTCACGGCCGGGTGTTCCGCGCCCTCGGGCGGGGCGGCGGCGGGGCGGCGGCTGACCTCGCCGGTCGATGACTCGGCACGGCGGGCGAGGCATCGGCTGGATGTGACGCATCCGTTCGCGCGCTATCCGGTGGCGCGGCAGCGGCCGGTGCCGCATCCACCGGGGGAAGGTCCGGACACGGAGCCGATTCAGCGATTTTAGTGCTGAATCGGATCGGAAAACGGTGTTGGACGTGCTGGTCGAGGGTACCGAATACTGCCAGTATGACCGAGCTGAATCTGGACCTGCCGACCGATCCGGTCCGTTTGCTGCGGCAGTTCGGCGTCCGGGCGTTCGCGCTCGCCTTCGTCGCGGGGATCGCCGGGCTGAGCACGGTCGCGCTCGCGCTGGCGTTGGCCGGGTTCGCGCTGGTGCTCGCGCCGGTCAGGCCAGCAGGTGGGTCAGCAGTGCCCGGGCCGCCGGATTCGTGATCTCGGCGGTACGGCCGACCAGGTGAATCGTGCGGCTGAGCGCCGGTTCGACGATGCGCGCGAACGGTAGCCCGGACTGCTCGGCCACGGCTTCCGGCAGCACTGTGCTGCCCAGCCCGGCCGCCACCAGCGCGACGAGCAGCGGTACGTGACTGGCCTCGCAGACCTGCTCCCGCCGGATGCCCGCACCCGTGAACGCGCGGTCGACCAGATCCTCCAACGCGCTCCCGGCGAAGTCCACGAACGGTTCGCCGGCCAGCTCCGCGAGCCGGATCCGGCGCCGCGCGGCCAGCCGGTGCCCGGGGTGGGTCAGCAGCACCAGTCGCTGATCCCAGCGGGCGAACGCGACGAGGTTGTCCGGCAACGGATCGGCACTGACCACATAGGACAAATCGAGTTCGCCGGCGAGCACCGCCGCGGTCAGTATCGGGTTGGTGCCCTCGCGCACGTGGATGCGGATCGCCGGGTACCGGCCGCGGAACTGCCCCAGCAGCGCCGGAAGATCGACCGTGGTGAGGGTTTGGATGGTGCCGATCGAGACCTGTCCGCGCGCGAGGCCGGCCACCGCGGCGATCTCCCCGCGCGCTGCCTCCGCGTCGGCGATCATCCGCCGGGCGGGCGGGAGCAGCGCCTCCCCGGCCGGGGTCAACGTGACCCGCCGGGTGGTGCGGTCGAACAGCTCCGCGCCGAGATCGGCTTCCAGCTTCCGGATCGAGGCGCTCAACGCCGATTGCACCACATGCACCTCCCGCGCCGCCCGGGTGAAGTTCCGGTGCCGCACAACGGCGAGGAAGTGCTCGACCTGCCTCAGCTCCATACCCCCGAATCTACCCGTTTCCACCACATCCCACGAAAGTCCACACTAGACACCCGGTGCGATGGCGGCGCCGTGAAGGGTCCCTTCACAGACCCGAAACCGGTCCGGCGCACGCCACGAGGTGGTCGCACACACCTCCGCATCGCCCACTGCCGGGTCCCCGACCAACTTTGCCGACACCCTGGCCGCTGAGGCGGTGAAGGGACCCTTCACTACCTTCGGGGGAGGTATGCCGACCGGGGGCAGGTTCTCGGTGGGTCGCGAGTGGCGTCTGGTTCGTGATCACCACGGCGGAACTGGTGGTGTACAAGAAGATCGCCGCGGCGGGGACGGTGGGCCGGTGACCTCGCCGCGGCGGGCGCGGGGTTATCCGCTAGACCGGCTCCGCCGAAACGACCGCGGGTAGCCGGCGCAGTCGTTCGAGCAGGGTGTCGACCTCGTCGGCGGCCACCAGGACCGCGCAGGCCATGCTGCTTTCGGTGACGCCTTCGCGGACGTTGACGGACAGATCGTGCACGTGGCGCCCGGTTTCGGCGAGGGCGCGGACGAGGGCTGGGATTTCTTCGACGCCACCGGTGAAGTAGGTGGCTATCCGGCGGCGCAACAGGAGCGGGGAACGGGTCGGTGCGGCGGACATGGCGGCTTCCTCCGGAAAGGGAACTGGCGGGAACCGGGCCAGGTCTCCGGGGAAGCGGCGGCGGCGCGCCGAAATCGCGCGCCGGCCTCCTGGTTCAGCCGGCGCGCCCGGCTACGAACCGCCCGAGGCACGACATGGCGTCAGGCTAACACGGCTTCCGGCCCCGGCAAAGGCCGCCGAAAGCCGGGCACGACGCTCGCGGTGTCCGTGGTACGGGCGGCGCGAACATCGTGCCCGGGCTGCCGGCCCCGGAAATGTCCTTTTCGGACACTTCCGGTCACCCCCAGGTGACCGGCAGGCTCACCGGACCGTAGATGGACGCCTGATCGGGCAGGACG
Source organism: Amycolatopsis panacis (assembly GCF_003600245.1). Classification (NCBI taxonomy): domain Bacteria; kingdom Bacillati; phylum Actinomycetota; class Actinomycetes; order Pseudonocardiales; family Pseudonocardiaceae; genus Amycolatopsis; species Amycolatopsis panacis. Next base: position 49,949 of record NZ_QZFV01000098.1, on the reverse strand, counting down.
ATCTCCGCCGCGGGTACGGCGAGGCGCAGGTCCGGGAAACGCGTGAACAGCCGGGCCAGCGCGATCCGCATCTCCACTCGCGCCAGCTGCTGGCCGAGGCACTGGTGCACCCCGTGCCCGAAACCGACGTGACCGATCGCTTTGCGGTCGAGATCGAGTACGTCCGGGTCGGGGTAGCGCCTCGGATCGCGGTTGGCCATCGGGACCGAGACGGTGATGCCGTCGCCCGTCTTGATCGCCTGCCCGGCGAACTCGAAGTCCTCCAGCGCGGTGCGCACCGGTCCGATGTGGATCACGCTGAGGTAGCGCATCAGCTCCTCGACCGCGCTCGCCGCGAGGCCGGGATCGGCCTTGAACTTGGCCAGCTGCGCCGGGTTCTCCAGCAGCGCGTAGGTGCCGAGGGCGAGCATGTTCCGGGTGGTCTCGAACCCGGCGACGAGCAGCATCATGCCGATGTTGGCCAGCTCCTCGTCGGTCAGCGAACCCTCCTGGGCGAGATCGGAGAGCAGATCGTCGGTGGGCTCGCCGCGCTTGTCCCTGACCTGCCCGGCGATGAACTCGACCACTCCGGCGCTCGCGGCGTACCGCTGCTCCATGCTGACTTCCGTGCCCGGGGCGAACATCGTCGCCGCGTAGCCCTGGAACTCGGCGCGCCGCTCGTAGGAAGTGCCAAGCAGCTCGCAGATCACCAGCGAGGGCACCGGCCGCGCGAACGCCTCGACCAGATCGACCGGCGCACCCGCCGCGGCCATCGCGTCGAGGTGCTCCTCGACGATCTCGGCCACCCGGTCCTCCAGCAGCCGCATGCGCCGCACGGTGAACGCCCCGGTCAGCAGCTTGCGGTACCGGTGGTGCTGCGGGTCGTCCATCCCGGTGAACACTCCGGGATCGGCCGGCTTGCGCGGCGGCATCGGCCCGAGGTCGAACGGCACCTTGGCCAGTTCGGTCCGCGCCGAGACGCGCTTGTCCGCGAGGATCGCCCGCGCCTCGTCGAACCCGGTGACCAGCCAGCCGGAGCTGCCGTCGGGATAGATGAGCGGTTCGACCGCCTGCCGCCCCCGCAACGCGGGAGCCGGATCGAACGGACAGGCGCCACGCTCCAGCGGAAGTCCTGGGTGAAGGCTCATTCCTGCTCCTTCTTCGCTACGTAAACCTGCGCGTCCTTCAGAAGGTACACATAATTCATAAAGTTGTGAACCGCGTAGGGGTGGTGGAGGGGGAGAAGTTGACGGGGTATCGCCGGTTTGGGGGAATGATTGAGGGCTGCGGGCCGCGAGCGGCGGGCAGTGGGGGAGTGCAGCAGGCGATGGATGGCGTGCGGCGGGAGATGGGCCGCGGGAGCCGGGCGGAGTGCGGAGTGCGGCGGGAGACGGGCGGCGGGAGATTAGGTGGCGGGTGGCAGGCGATGGCCCGGCCCGAGTGCGGCGGCCCAAGTGCGGCGGGCAGAGGGCAGTGGGTGGCGGGGAGTGCAGCGGGCGATGGGCCGCGGGTCGCTGGTGATAGGCGATGGGTGGCGGGCGGCGGGCAAGCGATGGATGGCAGGTGATGGGCCGCGGGCGATGTGCGGCGGGTAGTGGGTGGGGTTCGGTACGGGCGGGTGGAACATGTGGGGCAGGTGCGGGTCCCGAGGCAGGTGTGTCCGGGCAGGGTGCGTCGGCTCGACGTGGCGGCGGTGGGAGGGCGGCGTCGTGGGCTGTGAAGGGAAGTCTTCACGGACTCTGGGGCTGTGGGCCCCGGCAAAGTTGGTCGGGGGCCCGGCAGCGGGCGATGCGGAGGTGTGTGTGCGACCACCTCGTGGCGTGCGCCGGACGGTTTCGGGTCCGTGAAGGGGTCCTTCACGGACTCTGAGTCTGTGAAGGGACCCTTCACGGACCTCCACACCGACTTTGCCGACACCCTGGACTCTGGGGCTGTGAAGGTTCCCTTCACAGCCGCCCATCGCCTCGATCGAGGGGCAGTACGCCCCAGTTCTCGAACAGGCTCAACGACAACGGCTGCAGCACGTCACCCCGGTTGAGCTCCGGAAAGTCCGCGGTACGTTCGAGCAGCACCGACCACACCCCGAGCGTCACGTGCGCGTGCGCGGTGCTGGCGCCGCCGACCGCACCACCGACGATCACGACGTCGGCCTCCCATAGCGTTCTCCTCAGGGTGCCGATCCTGCCGGGTGATCAAGGTGCTCGTACCGTGGCCTGTTTCCGGCGCGGACGCGATCCTGTTGTGACAGAACTGTCACACAGTCATCGAAGTCCGCAGCACTTGGCGCACCATGGTGTGGCTTATGCGAAAACGATCTTTCTTTCTTGCGGTGCTCTGCGCGCCGGTGCTCGCGGTGGGCGCGGCCGTGCCGGCCCAGGCCATCATGGGCGGACACGATTCGACCGAGGCCTATCCGTTCATGGGCTCCTTCCAGCCCGAATACCCGGCGCCGCCGCGGGCGGACGGGCACGGGTGCGGGGTGGAAGTCCTTGCGCCGCAATGGGTGATGACCGCCAGTCACTGTGCGGGCAAGAATCCGACCAACGCGCGCAACGGGGTTCCGCGCGGCTGGAAGGTCCGGGTCGGCTCGGCCGACACCACCTCCGGTGGTGAGGTCGCCGAGATCGACCACTACTACCGCCTGGCCACCAACAACGACGACCACGGCTTCTGGGGCAAGGACATCGGACTGTTCCACCTGCGCACGCCGGTGCGCGCGAAGCCGGTACGGATCGCTTCGTCCACGCCCCGGGAGAACACGCCGACCCGGATCATCGGTTGGGGTATGACCTGCAACGAGGTCGAGCAGCAGTGCTATCCGAAGCGGTTGCAGGAGGCGGATACCGCGATCCGGCCGGCTTCGGCGTGCTCGGCCATCAGCGAGGGCGAACTGTGCATCGGCAGCCGGGACGGCAAGGTGGGCGCGGCGAACATGGACTCCGGCGGGCCGGCGCTGGTCCGGGAAGGGGCCGGCTGGGCGGTGGCCGGGGTGGTCAGCGGGCAGAACGGCGGCGGACCGCAGCCGACGCTGTACACCGACGTGACACGGCACGCGGACTGGATCAACGGCGTGATCAGCGGCAAGATCGTCCCGCCCGACGACGTGATCCCGGATGTCGAGGGAGTGGCGGACCTCATGAACTGCATAGGCTCGGTGGTCCGCACGCCCGCTTCCCGGCCGCAGGATCCGGCGCTGCTGCTGACCAACGGGCACTGCGTCGAGGGTGACCGTCCGGCCCCGGATGCCGCGCTTGTGGACCAGCCTGCGGACCGGTCGGTCCCGATCGGCGATCGGCAGGGTTACCCGAAGGCGATGGCCAAGGCGAACCGGCTGGTCTACGCGACGATGACCGGTACCGACGTCGCGCTCTACCGGCTGGACCGCACCTACGGGCAGCTTGCCGCCGCGGGCGCCAAAGTGTTTCAGCTGGGTACCACCCCGATCAAGGCGGGCGACCGGTTCACCATGAAAGACGGCCTTCGGCCGTACTCCTGCTCGGCCGAAGCCGTGGTGGGGCACCTGCGCGAAGGCGGGTATCAGCTGGACAATTCGATCCGGTACGTGACCAGCCCGAACTGCTCTGGCGGGCACGGCACCTCCGGCTCGGCGCTGGTCGGTCCGGATGGGACGACCGTGGTCAGCATTCACAACACGCACAACGACGATGGTGAGAAGTGTACGGACAACAACCCGTGTGAGGTCGATGCGGACGGGAAGGAGACCTCGGTCAAGGGCCGCACCTACGGCCAGCAGGTCGCCGGGCTCGCCGCCTGCCTCACCGAAGGGTCCACGCTGGACCTCACCCGGCCCGGTTGCGCACTGACCGGGGCAAAACCGAAGCACTGAACCAAACCAGTGATCGTCACCTGATCGGGTGGTCATCGTGGTGTGGCCACAGTGGACGGTCCTCGGTGGCAGGCCGGTCCGCGTCATCCTTGAGGCGGACCGGCTTTGGTCTAACACCGCCCGTGACATGGATCAGATCCGTGCGGTGCTCGGCGAGGAGAAGCTCTCCTACACCGGTTACTCCTACGGCACCGACCTCGGTGCGGTGTACACCACGATGTTCCCGCAGCGCAGCGACCGGATCTTGCTGGACAGCAACCTCGGCCCGGGCGGACTGGACTCCGACGGCGGCCGGTTGTTCGGCCTCGGCATGGAGGAGCGGTTCCCGGACTTCGCCAAGTTCGCCCCGGCGAACCCGAAGTACGGACTGGGCAGCACGCCGGAAGAGGTGACCTCGAACTACCACGCACTGGCCGCGCGCCTGGACGCGAGCCCGGAGGGCGGGATCGACGGGGCGATGTTCCGGAACGGGGTCTTCGGCCGGATCTACGCGGACGCGAACTTCCCCGCGCTGGCCGAGCTCTGGCACGCGCTGGACAAGGGGCAGAAACTGCCGGACGGCCCGCCGGATCCCCCGGGGACCGAGAATTCGCTGGCCAGCCACCTCTACGTGATCTGCGGTGACACCAGCTGGCCGAAGTCGACCGCCACCTGTCAGCGGGACGTCGCGGCCGACCACGAGCGATTCCCGTTGTACGGCGCGTCCACGGCCAACATCCGGCCGTGTGCCGACTGGCCGAAGCAGGCCCGGGAGTTCCACCAGGCGCTGCGTGCGCAAGGGGTGGAATCGCAGCTGGTGACCTACCCGGAGGAGGGGCACGGCGTGCGGGCATTCCCGGCGCTGACCGACTTCCTCACCCGGAGCCTGCAATGGTTCGACCGTCACCTGCGCGGTCTCTGAGCCACCTGAAAACGGAAGCGGTGCGGGGGAGAATCTCCCGCACCGCTTCCGTTTCATCGGACCTTTCAGATCCCGCCCGCGACGCCCTCGCGGCGAGGGCCGGTGCAGGTGCTCAGGCTGCCGTCCTCGGTACGCCAAGCCATCTGGTAGGTGCCCATGTGGTAGTCGTACTCGGGCAGCGGATTGGTGAGCACGCCCAGTTTCGCCAGCCCCACCGGGACTTCCGGGGCGACCCGGGATTCGACGGAGATGGTGTGGTCCTCCTCGTAGGGCAGGCAGCGGGGGGCGTCGTCGGCCGCGTACGGGTCCATGCCGAAGTCGAGGATGTTGGACAGCACCTGGGGCACCGTGCAGTGCACGTTGCCCGGCGAACCCAGCGACAGCCACGGTTTCCTGTCGCGCAGCACCATCGTGTTGGACAGCACGGAGCGCATCTGCCCGCCTTCGGCGATCCAGCCCTCCATCGGGGAGTACAGGGCGTTCAGCCAGTGGCTGCCGACCATCGGGATCCCGCCGACCACCTCGCCCGGGATACCGCCGCTCTGCAGGGTGTTCATCATCTGCACCCAGTTGCCCTGTTCGTCCACAATGGCCAGCTCACAGCTGCCCGCGGGCTGCTTCGCCGCGCCGGAGGCGGCCATCGCCGGCCCGCCCCTGGTCAGCTTCACGTGCTCGGTGAGATCGGCCTTGGCGCGGGCGTTGCGCAGAATGTCCGCGAAGCCCTTGATCAGCGCGGGCGAGGTGAGCGGGCCGGTGGTGTCGCCGAACAGCTCCGGGTCGTTGAGCAGCCCGGTCTCCTGCCCGGCCCGGCGCAGCGCGTGCGCCAGGTAGTACAGCGATTCCGGGTTCTCCGACCAGTGCCCGACCGAGGTGATGTCGAGTTCCTTGAGAATGCCCAGCACGATCTGGCAGAAGACGCCCTGCCGCTCCGGCGCGGACTGCTGCACCACGATGTCGCCGTTGTGCTCCCAGCGGTGCCCGGCCTTCCAGCGCGGCGGGTTGTCGGTCAGGTGCTCCAGGCGCACCGCCCAGCCGAGGTCGTTGCCGCGGGTCACGAAGTCCTGCGCCCACTTGCCGGTGATGAAGTAGTCGGGTCCCTCCGCGGAGAGGTTCCGCATGGTCTCGGCCAGTTCCTGCGAGGCCCAGCGGTCCCCGGCCTGCGGCAGGTGCCCGCCGGGGGCGAAGTGCTTGCGGCCGGATTCGGTGTAGAGGAAGAAATCCACCGTCTGCGCGATCACCAGGTGCTCGAACGAGGTGACCACGTGGCCCTCGGTGGCCCAGTGCACCGCCGATTCGCACAGCCGCGCCCAGGGCAGCGTGGCGAACCGTTCGTAGAGCGCCTTCATTCCCGGCATGAAGCCGGGCGTGACCGCGCGCGGGGTGCCGGGAACCGCCGAATACAGGCCCTTGCCCGACGGGATCGGCGCGAACGGGGGCAGCCCCGCCACAATCCGGCCCATGCTGTCGAGTTCGACGACCTCGCCGGTCTTCGCGTCGTGCACCAGCGCGGTGACGGTGCCGGTGTGGTTGGTCATGTCCTGCTGGACCACGGCCTGCACGAGATTGCCGGCGATGGCCGCGTCGATCGCGTTGCCGCCGGAGCCCAGGACGTCCAGCATGGTGTCGGTGACGATCTGGCTCTGGCTCGAGGCGACTGCCCGGTTGCCGGCCACCGCCCGCTTCGGTCCGACTCGGCCCGGGCCGGACGTCGCTGTCGTGGTCATGCTCCTCCTCGGTGCGTACCGCTGCGAATGCTGCCCAGCATTCCCCGCTGCCGGGACGGGGTCTGTGGCCGACTGTCGTGTAATCGTGGCGGCAGGAACGACGATCGTCGAATGCGATGAGGGGAATGGAGCACAATGGAGGAGTTACCGCGCGGCACGCGCCATCGCGTCACCGGTGGGGAAATGGTGCTGCACCAGGCCGGAAAGGGCGGCCCGGCGGTGGTGTTCCTGCCCGGCGGCGGCGCCGTCGGCCTGCACTACTGGAACCTGCACCGGCTGGTCGCCGGGTTCACCACCAGCGTGCTGCACGACCGGCTCGGCACCGGCTGGAGCGATCCGGCCGAGCTGCCGCGTTCGGGTACCCAGGTCACCGACGACCTGCGTGAACTGCTTGCCGCCGCGGGCGTGCCCGGCCCGTTCGTCCTGGTCGGACACTCGCTGGGCGGCCTGTACGCCCGGCTGTACGCCAAGCGTTTCCCCGGCGAGGTGACCGGTCTGGTGCTGCTCGATCCGACGCATGAAGCCCTGCTGGATCACCTGCCCGCGGAGGAGGCCCGGCAGCTGGCGGAGCCGAACCCGATCCTGGATTACCCGGCGGACCAGCTGGACGGGCTTCGCGCGACTTACCGGATGGTCTTCGGACGCGCGCTCGCCGATTGGCCGCCCGTGCTGCGTGACGGGCTGCTCGACCGGAGCCTGAGCCCGGACGGCTTCCGGGCGATGCTGCTGGAGGCGTCGAGTCTGGTGCCGCTGTGCGACGAAGTGCGCGCGGCCGGGCCGGATCCGGACCTGCCGGTGGTCCTGCTGACCGCGATGGGCGAGGACAGCTTCGCCCTGGAACTGACTCCGCCGGGCGCGGCCGAGCGCGACGAACGCAAGTACCGGATACACGAGGACGCGATCGCCGCGTTCCCACGTGGGAAGCACCGCCGCATCGACGACGCCGGACACGCGGGTCTCGCCTGGCTACGCCCGGACGCCGTCGCCGACGCAGTACACGAAGTCCTCGGCCGCTGACCACGTCTCCCCGTCCTGAAAACCTGCCCGTGCGGGCCATGGACATTCGTCGAACCGGATCGCGGGTCCGCGCGGCACGTGTTGATCGGGGGGGCGCGTGGCTACACATGTCGTGTCGGCCGGGCTCCGGACTTGACGCTTGGTGGCTGTCGCACCCCTGCCCGGCACCCACACTGAATGGGCACGTGAACGGGCAGGGAGGACAACGACATGAGCTCGGAAGTCAGCGCGGACGCAGTGGTCGTGGGTGCGGGGGTGATCGGTTCGGCCATCGCGCTCGAGCTGGCCAAGACGGACCGCCGGGTCGTCGTCGTGGACCGCGCGAGCGGGGCGGGTCAGGGGTCGACCAGCGCCTCCAGCGCCGTGGTCCGGTACAACTTCTCCACCTTGGCCGGGGTGTCCGCCGCCTGGGAAGCGCACTTCAGCTGGGTGGCCTGGGCCGAGCACCTCGGGCACCCGGTGGGCGATCTGGCCCGGTTCCAGCGCAGTGGTCTGGTCATGCTGGACGTGGCCGCTGCGCCGCGCTCGGGCTGGCTGCCGCTGTTCGACGAGGTCGGTGTGCCCTACGAGGAGTGGGACGCGGCCACGCTGGCGGCCCGGGTGCCGGGGATCGACCCCGGGAAGTACTGGCCGCCCAAGCGCATCGACGACGACGGCTTCTGGGAGGACTCCGACGCCACGCTCGGCGGGGTCTACACCCCGGACGCCGGGTACATCACCGATCCCCAGCTGGCCGCGCAGAACCTCGCCGCGGCGGCGGCCGCCGAGGGCGCCGAGTTCCGCTACCGCTCGACGGTGACCGCGATCGAGACCGGGGACGGCCGGGTCCGCTCGATCGTGCTGGCCGACGGCACCCGGATCTCCGCGCCGATCGTGGTCAACGCCGCCGGCCCGTGGTCGGGCAAGCTGAACGGGCTGGCCGGGGTCGGCTCGGACTTCACCGTCGGGCTGCGGCCGATGCGCCAGGAGGTCGCGCACGTGCTCGCGCCGGAGGGCTACCACCCGCCCGGTGGGGTCGGGCCGGCGATCGCGGACGTCGACCTCGGCACCTACTTCCGCGGCGAGGTCGGCGGCGGGCTGCTGGTCGGCGGCACCGAACCGGAATGCGATCCCTTCCAGTGGCTCGACGATCCCGACGAGGCGAACCTCAACCCGACCATGGCCGTGTTCGAGGCCCAGGTCACCCGCGCGGCGCGACGGCTGCCCGGACTGCGGGTGCCCAACCGTGCCAGCGGCGTGGTCGGCGTGTACGACGTAGCCGAGGACTGGACGCCGATCTACGACCGCACCGAGCTGGGCGGCTTCTACGTGGCGATCGGCACGAGCGGTAACCAGTTCAAGAACGCCCCGGTGGCCGGGCGGATGCTGGCCACCCTGATCGAGCAGGTCGAGGCCGGTGCCGACCACGACCGGGAACCTGTTCAGTACAAGGGCGTGCACACCGGGCTGGCGATCGACCTCGGCGCGTTCTCGCGCAAGCGCAGCCGCAACAGCGGCAGTTCCGGCACCGTGATGGGCTGAGCCTCTCGTACGAGTGAGCGCCCACGCGGGCTTTTCCGCGCCGCGCGGTCTACCTTGGACGGCGGGTGGTGACGGGCACCACTGGCCGACCGGAAGGGACCCGATGTCCGACGGCGACCTCCAGTCCATTGTGGACGAACTCGCCGAGCGGCTGCGGCGCTCGGTCGCGATCGACGATCCCTCGATCCGGCTGCTCGCGGCGAGCCGGCACTTCGGCGACGAGGACGCGCTGCGGGTCTCCTCGGTGCTCAATCGAGCGGTCGACGCGAGCACCGCGGACCGGATCTTCGCCCTCGGCATCGCCCGCTGGACCGCACCGGGCGTGGTGCCGGTGGACGGAGCCTGGACCCGGCTGTGCGCGCCGGTGCGCTGCAACGGGATGCTGCTGGGCTACCTGTGGCTGATCGACGAGAAGGGCGAGTTCACCGAGCGGGAGAAGGCCGCCGCGACGGAGGCGGCGGCCACCGCGGGCACCATGCTCTACCGGAGGCTGCTGCTGCACGAGCGGTCGAAGGCGCGCCAGGAGGGCATCCTGCGGGAGCTGGTGTCCCCGGATGGCGCGGTCCGCAACCAGGCGGCCGGGGACCTGCGGGCCGAGCAGATCTTCGGCGACGACTGCACGAGTTTCACCGTGCTGGCGGTGCAATGCCGGATCACCCGGACCACTTCGGCGCCGCAGCAGGTCGCCTTCGAGGCGGCGATCGAGGACGGGGTCCGCTGCGTCGGCGACGACGTCGCACTGATGGTGGCCAACCGGTCCCGGGCGTGGCTGCTGCTCGGCCAGCACCAGCCGCCGACGCGGGCGCTGGTGGATTCGGTAGCCGACCGGATCACCGGCCGCTTCCGCGGGCTCACCGACGATCAGGTGCAGCTGGTCTTCGGCCTCGGCGGCACGGTCGGCAGGCTCGACGCGGTGGTCACCTCCTATCAGCAGGCGCAGCTGGCCGCGCGGGCCGCGCTGCTGCTGCCCAGCATCGGCGAGCTGGCCCGCTGGGGTGAGCTTGGCCCGTACGAGCTGCTGCTGAAGCTCCCGCTGGACGAACTGCTCGACACCTCCCCGGTACCCGCGCTGGTGGCGCTGGAGCAGGAGGACAACCACCACGTCCTGCTCGACACGCTCGACGACTTCTTCAACCACGGCGGCAACATCCAGCGCACCGCGGACTCGCTGCGCATCCACCGGGCCACGCTGTATCAGCGGCTCAAGCGCATCGAGCAGATCACCGGCTGCAACTTCGACAACGGCGACGACCGGCTGATGCTGCACCTCGGCCTCAAGCTGCGGGCCATCACCACCGCCTATCGGGACCACTTCGGCGGTTGACGGGGAGAGCACGGAGGTCCACAGCGGACCGCGGATGACACATGTCGCGGCCCCGGTCCGGGGCACGCGACATCTTGCGATGGATCGATCGGTGGCTCGTGCGCACACTCGTACGATCCATCCTCTCGCGGAGGTGTCATGAACCAGTCCGCACCATCCCCCACGGTCGTCCCTGCCAGTACCCGCAGTTCCCGCCGGATCGTGCTGTTCGCCTCGGCAATCGGGAACTTCGTCGAATGGTTCGACTTCACTCTCTACGGTTACTCCGCGGCGGCGATCGCCGCCACCTTCTTCTCCTCCGGTGACCGCGTCGCCGGGCTGCTCGGCGTGTTCGCGGTGTACGGCGTCGCGTTCGTGGCCCGGCCGCTGGGGGCGTACGTGTTCGGGCGGATCGGCGATCGGCGCGGGCGGCGCACTTCGCTGGGCATCTCGATCATCGTGATGGGTGCCGCGACCGCGGCCATCGGGCTGATCCCCGGCTGGGCGCAGATCGGGGTCGCGGCGCCGATCCTGTTGCTGCTGTGCCGATTGCTGCAAGGCTTCTCCGCGGGCGGCGAGTACACCGGCGCGATGGCCTTCAGCGTCGAGCACGCCCCGGACGACAAGCGCGCCTGGTACTTCGCGCTGGTCGGCTCGTCCACCTGGCTGGGCACCATCGGCGCGACCGGCGCCGTGCTGCTGTTCCAGGCGTTGACCGGGGACGGGTTCATCACCGGCGGCGGCTGGCGGTGGCCGTTCCTGATCGGCGGCCTGATCGCGGTCGTCGGCCTGCTGCTGCGGCTGCGGGCGGACGAGACGCCGGTGTTCACCGCGATGCGCGAGGCCCAGCCGGCCGAGAAGGTCACCCGGCCGCTTCGTGAGCTGGTGCGCGGGCACTGGCGGACGCTGCTGATCCTGTTCGCCTTCTTCTCGGTGCTCGGGCTGTTCGTGCACAGCTTCCTCGGGTACATGCCGACCTATCTCGCGGTGGCGGGCGGGTTCTCGCCGTCCACGGTGCTGGTGGTGGTGACCGTGGCCAACATGCTGACCGTTCCGGCCGGCCTGATACTGGCGAGGATCGCCGACCGGCGCGGCCGCCGGCTGCTGATCCGGATCGGCGCGATCGCCGCGGTGGTGCTGGTCATTCCGGCGTACATGGTCGTCGGCACCGGGAACGTCGCCTTGGTGCTGCTCGCGTTGCTGGTGCTGCTGGTGGCGGTGAGCCTGCTGACCGTCGGCACGATCTCGGTGCTGGAGCTGTACCCGACGAACGTCCGGTTCAGCGGGATGGCGTTGCCCTACAACGTGGCTTACGCGATCTTCGGCGGGACCGCCCCGCTGGTCAGCCAGCTGCTGGTGGACGGGACCGGGAGCCTGCTCGCCCCTGCCGTGTACGCCAGTGTGGTCGCGTTGCTCGCCGTTCCGTTGCTGATGCGGATTCCGGAGACCCGCGGGCGCAGCCTGCTGCACTGAGCACCCCGCGACGTTCGTCGACCGGTCCACCGGCAGGGGGCGACGTTTGTCGGGCGCCCCCTGCCGGTGTGCTGCGGCACCATCGGAATCACCGTTCTACCAAAGGAAAAGGGCGATCCGATGCAGACTGGCCACGCCGGATTCGATCGATTCTTCAGCGGACCCGGTGCGTTCGTGACCGGCGGGACCATCCTCGCCGCCTGGTCACCGGACGGCGGCGCCCTGGCGTTCCTGGAAGGAGCCGCGGAGCAGCGGACCGGCCGCCTGGTCGACCTGGCGACCGGCGAGCAGCGGCCGCTGCTCGCCGACGTCGGGGCGCTGCGCGAGGCCATCCGTGAGGCGACGGGGCAAACGCCGCCGGGCCGCGGGTTGCCGTTCGAGCACCTCGCTTTCGTGGGCCCGCGCACAGTGGCCACGGCGGTCGGCGCGGTGCAGGTACTCATTGATGTGGCCAGCGGCGCGGTGACCAAAGCACCCGCGGAAAATCCGATCGACGTTTACCAGGGGTACGCCGACAGCGTGCGCCGTACCCCGCAGGAGTTCCGGCGCAGCCTGGTGCTGAGCGACCCGGTGAAGTCGCGGGAACTCCTGTCACCGGACGGCAACCGGTTCCTTTCCACCGAGGGCGGGAACCTCGTGCTGCGTTCGGCCGTGGACAACCGGCGGGTCCAGCTGACCACGGACGGGACGCCCGAGCACGAGTATCGCTTCGATCTGGTGGAGCCGTTCCTGGCCATGATCGGCATGGCGTTCCCGGTGTGCAACTGGTCGCCCGATGGCGCGTCGTCGGACTGGTCGTCGCCGAGTTCGCCGATCCAGTGCGCCCAGTAGTTGAGGTTCGCCGGCTCGGCCCGTGTGTCGGTGGTGCGCGCGACGAAGTCGTGCAGGTGAGTGCCGTCGCCGGTCGAGGCCAGGGCGACCGACGCGGAGCGAGCTTCAAACAGACTGGTCACGTCGTTGTCGGTGATCTTGCGTCGCCCCGCGTTTTTCCACTCGCTGCCCAGCCAACCAGCAATCTGACTGCGTTGGTCGAATCCGAGCAAGTAGACCGCTTGTCGGCGTCGTAATGGTTCGTCAGGGTGCACGCTCGCGGCGAGCGGGTGACCTTCGGGGTCAACCCCATGCGCTACCAGCGGTGATCCCGGTCGAGAGCACTAGATCCGCTTCGACGGCTGCCCGCAGGTGCCAACCGATGGACGGTGGTGCGCCGAGCCGGGGCAGCCGGGCGGAGAGCCGGACGAAGCGCCAGTGGCCGGAGCGATCTGGTCGGCTGGGGGAACAGCCGACCTGGGAGGCGGGATCCTCCGACCAGCCGCCTGGGCAACTCGACCGGCAGCCGGAGCAATCCGGCCGGTGGGTAGGGCAAACCGACCGGCAGCCGGGGCGACCTGGGCGGCGAGTGCGGTCGTCCGATCGTCGGGTGTTGAACCGGGACGAGCTGCTGCAGGCCGCGATCGCCGTCGCCGATGGTGAGGGGCTGGGGGGGCGGTGTCCATGCGTCGCGTCGCGGCCGAACTCGGTACCGGACCGATGTCGCTTTACCGGTACGTCACTAACAAGGACGAGCTGGTGGCGGAAATGGCGGACCAGATCTTCGGCGAATGCGCGCTACCGGTTCCCGGGCCCGCGGGCTGGCGGGCCAAGCTCGAACTGATCGCCCGCGCGCAGTGGGCGTTGTGCCGACGGCACCACTGGTTGCCTGGCGCGGTGTCGTTCACCCGGCCGTCGCTGACCCCCCGCATGATGGCGCACACCGAGTGGACCCTGCGCGCCCTCGACGGGCTCGGCCTTTCCCTGCCGACGAAAATGCACGAGGCCCTCGCCCTGCACTCGCTGGTCCTCTCGGTCGCACTGTCCGCGGCCGACGTGGAAGCGGAGCAGGAGACCGGGGTGACCCCAGGGCCCCGGCAAAGTTGGCCGGGGACCCGGCAGTGGGCGATGCGGAGGTGTGTGCGACCACCTCGTGGCGTGCGCCGGACCGGTTTCGGGTCTGTGAAGGGACCCTTCACAGACTCAGAGTCCGTGAAGGGTCCCTTCACAGACCCGAAACCGGTCCGGCGCACGCCACGAGGTGGTCGCACACACCTCCGCATCGCCCACTGCCGGGTCCCCGACCAACTTTGCCGACACCCTGGCCTTTGAGTCTGTGAAGGGTCCCTTCACAGCCTCTCTTGCAGTACTCAATAAAGCTTGCGCAGTACGAGTTTCAGCGAGAACTCGACGTGCTCGCGGGCGACGTCGGCCGCGTCGCCGGGGCGGCGGTGCACGACGGCCTCGATCAGCTGGCCGTGCTGCTGCGAGGACCGGCGCAGGTCGTCGGCCGTGTAGACCGACGCGACGCGGCTGTTGAAGTGGAAAAGCCGCTGCTCGCGCAGGGTGTGCAGGAGCCGCCCGTTGCCGGACGCGCTGCTGATCAGGTCGTGGAACTCGTCGTTGGCCTTGGCCCGCTCGCCGAGCACCGCGACATCCTCCACGGTCATCTGCGCGCGGCGGGCCTCGATCGCCGCGCGCTGCTCGTCGGTGGCGTTCAGCGCGGCGAGCCGCGCGGCGTGGGATTCCAGCGCGGCCCGGACGCCGTAGATCTCCACGACCTCCTCCGCGCTGTAGGACCGGACCACCCACCGGCGGCGGCGGGACTCGGCGAGCCCGTCGGCCGCCAGCCGCTGGATGCTCTCGCGCACGGGGGTGCGGGACACGCCGAGCCGCTCGGCGATCTCGTCCTCCACCAAGGGTGAGCCGGCCGGGATGATCCCGTCCACGATGTCGCCTCGCAGCCTGCGGTACACCTCCTCGGACAACCGGGCGCGGCTGCCGGGCTTCGGCATGTCTCCCATCGGCATCATCCGCTCAGTAGACCGGTCGCTCACCGTGACCGGCAAGCCCCGCGTCCCAGGCGGGCACGGGCGGGGCGAATTCGATCATGTGCGGGACCTCGACGTCGAGATAACACGGGCGCGGGTCGGCGGCGAACGACTCGATCCTCTTGGTCAGCTCCGGAAAGGACCGGACCGTGGCACCTTCGACGCCGTTGGCCCCGGCCACCGCCACCGCGTCGGTCGGTCCGGGGTCGACGCCGAAGTAGCGCCCGCCGGTGTAGAGGTGCTGGAGCATCTTGATCCAGCCCATGCTGTGGTTGGTCAGCTGCACGAACAGCACCGGCAGCCGGAACCGTGCGGCGGTTTCCAGTTCCCCGCACGACATGGCGAAGCTGCCGTCGGCGGTCAGCGACACGACCGGCGTGCCGGGACGGCTCTTCGCGACCCCGATCGCGGCCGGGATGGCGTAGCCCATCGGGCCGTGCCCGCGCGGGATCACCACCTGCCGCCCGGCGGACTCCTGGCTCCAGAACACCGCGGCGTTCGGGGTCGGGGTGCCGGGGTCGGCGACCAGGATCGTGTCCTGGCCGAGCCGTTCCCGGATCGCCTCGACGACGGCGCGCGGGTACAGCACGCCGGGCGCGTGCTCGGGCGAGTCGGTGTCGGGAGTCGCGTCGGCGCGCGCCGACGCGACCGCCTGCACGCGGTCCGCACGGATGCCGTCCGGGATCTCGCCGGCCGCCTCGATCAGCTGCGTCAGTACCGTCCGGGCGTCGCCGACCAGCGGCAGCGAACCGGGGAAGTTCCGGCCGGCACGGGACTTTTCGATGTCGATCTGCATGACCGCCGGCCCGTACTTCGCCGGCGCCGTCCAGCTGTTGGTGTCGGTGGCGTTGGCGCGGGTGCCGACCAGGAGCACGACGTCCGCATCGGCGACGTACGAGTTCACACCGGGCTGGCCGGAGTTGTTGCCGATGACGCCGAGCCGCCACGGGTCGTCGGTGGCGACCGTTCCCACGCCGTGGATGGTGGTCGCGACCCCGGCGCCGATCTTTTCCGCCAGCGCGTGCAGTTCTTCATACGCCGAGGACAAGTGCACGCCGCCGCCGACCACGATCGCCGGGCACCGGGCCTCACCGAGCATCTTCGCCGCGAGGGCGGCCGCGGCCGGGTCGGCGGTTTCGCGCTTCGCGGGCACGGTGATCGGGACCGGGCGGGGCGGCACTGTCGCGTGCTCGTCGAGAACGTTCTCCGGGACAATCATCGCGACCGGTGCGGGTCGTCCGGAAGTCGCGGTGCGGAGCGCGTTCTCGACGGCCGCGGGGACGTCGGCCGCGCGCTCGACCACGATCTGGGCCTTGGTGACGGCGGAGAACAGGGCGCGCTGGTCGATCTCGGTGAGCGCGCCGCTGCCGCGACTGCCGGCGTGGATGTCGGAGCTGATGACCAGGACCGGGATCCCCGAGGCGAAGGCGTCGCCGAGTCCGCCGACCACGTAGGTCGAACCGCCACCACTGGAGACCTCGACGACGCCGACCTTCCCAGTGACGCGCGCGCACGCGTCGGCCATGTACGCGGCATGGCGCTCGTCGCGGGCCAGGACGTGCTCGATGTCCTTGGTGCGGTGGAAGAACGCGTCGTAGAGAATGACGCCGGTGTCCCCGGGAACCCCGAACACGGTCGTGATCCCGCTGCGCACGAGCGCGTCGACAAGGTGATCGGCGCCTCGGGTGAGGGACTGGACGGGTGCCGGCTCGGCGGGAACCGGGTCGGTGAGGGTGGCGGACATCAGCTGGACCTTCCTGTGGGGAGGTTCGACACGCGTGCCGGGACAGACCCGGCCGCGGGAGGGGGAAGCAGGTGGTGACGCGCGAGCCCGGCCAGCAACGCTGCCGCGTCGGGCAGGATCGAGTCGTCGAACCAGGCGCGGGGAGAGTGGTTGCCGGCAGTGGCCGGGCGGTCGGCGGGGCCGGCGCCCAGGTAGCCGTAGGCGCCGGGGATCTCGCGCAGGACTTCGGAGAAGTCCTCGGAGCCCGTACGCGGATGGACCAGGTCCGCATAGCGGCCGGGGCCGAACAGCCCGGTGGCAGTGGCAGCGAAAACGGCGGCTGCGTCCGGATCGTTGACCGTCGGCGCCATCACCGGGCGGACGGCGGCTTCGGCGGTGAGCCCGTGTGCGGCGGCGACGGACGCGACGACCGAAGGGAGTTCTTCGGCGATCCGCGCGGTGGCGGCTTCGGAGAACGTGCGGATGCCAGCACGCAATGTCCCGCTGCCGGGGACGACGTTCGGCGCGGTTCCGGCGTGCAGCTCACCCACGGACAGAACCACCGGGTCGAAGGCGTCGAAGCGACGGGCGACGTAGGCGTAGAGCGCGGTGACCGTTTCCGCCAGCGCGGGCACGGGGTCGAGTGTCTCATGTGGACGGCCGCCGTGTCCGCCGCGGCCGATCAGGGTGGCGTCGAGGATGGAGTACGCCGCCATGATCGGGCCTGGACGGCAGTAGGCCATCCCGCGCGGGCGGTCCGCCAGCACGTGCAGCGTGTACGCGGCGGACGGCCGTTCGCCTGCGGCGTCGAGCAATCCCTCATCGAGCATGAGGCGGGCGCCGCCGTGGCCCTCCTCGCCGGGCTGGAACATGAACACGACCGAACCGGACAGCTCGGACTGCTGTGCGGCCAACGTGTGCGCGGCACCGACGAGCGCCGTGGCGTGCAGGTCGTGCCCGCAGGCGTGCATCGCCGCACCGGTCGCCGCGAACTCGACGTCGGTCTCCTCACGGATCGGCAGCGCGTCCATGTCGCCGCGCAGCAGCACAACCGGGCCGGGCCGCGCGCCGCGCAGCACGGCAGTCACCGAGGAGCACTTCTGCCCGAGCGTCAGTTCCAGCGGCAGGCCGGAAAGCGCGTCCAGAATCGACGCCTGGGTACGCGGCAGCTGCAGGCCGACTTCGGGGTCGGCATGCAGCTTCCGGCGCAGCGCCACCAGATCCGGCACCGTCACGGCCGTTCTCCCTTCTGCAGCAGCGGGAGCACGGACTCGACGACCTCGCCGAACACGTCCGGGTCGTGCTTTCCCTGCAGGGGGAAGGGGAACATGAACTCGGTGATGCCGATCTCGGCGTAGCGGCCGACGGTCTCGCGGAACCGCGCGACCGACACCCACGGCGTGTCCTGGGTGAACGCGAGCATGAACGAGCGGCGGATCAGCGCGGGATCACGGCCGATGCGCTCGCATTCGGCGTCGAGCTGCCGCGAGCGACGCGCCGTCACGGCGAGGCTTTCGTCCGGCGTGAGCGAGATGCCGCGTGCGAGCTGGCTGAACAGCGTGCCGTAGGTGCTCCACACGTCGGCATATCGTGCGGCGACGGCGATCGTGGCCGGCCGATGCGCGGCGATGAGCAACGGAATCCGCTCCCCCGCCGGGCCGGGCGCGGAGGTCATCTTCGACCGGTGGTACTCGCCGTTGACGTCGACCTCGCCGCCGTCGAGCACCGCGCGCAGCACGGCGCAGTACTGTCCGAGCCGCTCACCGCGCTCCGCGACGGGCCACGGGTCCAGACCCGCGGCGGCCAGGTCCTTGGGGTTGCCACCGGCGCCGATCCCGACGACCGCGCGGCCACCGGACAGATGATCAAGCGTCACGGCCTGTTTCGCGAGCACGGCGGGATTCCGCATCCCGGCCGCGCTCACCAGCGTCCCGACGGCCGGAGTCGTTGTGGCAGCGGCGATCCCACCCGCGAGCAGCCACGCGTCGAAGCGCGGCTTGGCCCCATCCGGACCGCTCCACAGGTGATCACCAGCCCACAGTGCGTCCCAGCCCGTGGCCTCGAACCCTTGCCAGCGCGTGGAAAGCTCGCTCCACGACGCTGCCTCGTGGGTCATCAGCCCGAACCGAAGCCCGCTCATTCAGCCACCCCCAGCCTCGCCGCGGCGAGGACGTCGTCGATCAGTTCCCGGCTCACGGTGCCTTCACCGGCCTGGGCCTCCGCTTCGAGGTACAACGCGCGATAGGTCGCCGCCTGGCGGGCTTCCGGCACACCGTCGAGCACGGCGTCGATCAGCGCCCGCTGGCTCGCGGCGGGCCAGCGCTCATCGTGGGCGTCGCGCGCCGCGCCGAAGCGGAAGAGGGGACCGTCTCCGGGTTCGCCGAGGCCACCGCCACCGGGGGTCTCGATACGCAGAACATCGTTTCGGGCCAACGTAACCGTGCCCACCCGGCCGAGATCGCGCTCGCCCGGCGTACCCGGATTGAGCGTGGCTTTCCCGGACTGTCCGGGCTCGCCGCCGTGCACACCCCACGGCTGGTTCACCAGCCGCTCCAGGCCGCGCACGGCGAAGGTCACGTCGTCGTCCAGGCTGCGCAGCTCGACGACCAGACCGTCGCCACCGGTGAACTCCCCGGCTCCGCCCGAACCCCGGCGGTAGTGGTACTGCTCGACCAGCACCGGCACCTCGGATTCGAGGACCTCGTTCGGCACGTTGCGCAGCCAGCCACCCATGTAGCTCGTGCCGCGCAGCCCCGGAAGCCCCGGCCGGCCACCGGACCCGCCGGTCAGCGGCTGCCCCACCGACACCCGGCGCCGCCCGGTCGCGGCGTCGCGATAGGAGATGGCCGCGATCGCGACCTGTCCCGCGCCCGCGGACATCGCCTCGGCCGGCCCGGCCTGCGCGAGGCAGCCGAGCACACAGTCCATGATGCGGAAGAACACCGCCGCCCGGACCCCGCAGGTCGCGCCCGGATGCGGATTGACGACCGAGCCCTCCGGCAGCGTCGCCGTCAGCGGACGGACGAGACCGGAGTTGTAGGGCACCGTCTTGTCCTGCGAGTAGAACCAGTTCACCAGCGCGAAGGCGAGCATGTAATGCCCCGGCTCGCCGCCGGTGTGCAGATTGATCGCCTCGACCACCTGCGGCGAGGTGCCCTCGAACGACAGGTGCGCAGTGCGCCCGGACACCGTCAGCTCCAGGCGCAGCCGCGTCGGCGGCACGTGGACGACGCCGTCGCGGGTCTGGCCTTCGAGATAGTCGACGAACTCGTAGCTGCCGTCGGCGAGCGAGTCCAGCATGTCCCCGGCGCGGCGCTCGGACACCTCCAGCAGGTCCGCGATCGCGTCCTTGACCGCCTGCGCGCCGAAGGTCTCGTCGATCTCGGCCAGCCGCCGCTGCGCGGTCCGCAGCCCCGCGACCTGCGCTTCGATGTCGCCCACGTTCTCCCTGGGCACCCGGGAGTTGCGGGCGATCATCGCGAACACGGCGTCGTTGCGGCGGCCGTCCTCGATCAGCCGCAGCGGCGGGATGAGCAGGCCTTCCTGATGCTGGTCGGTCAGACCCCAGTCGATCGAGGACGGCACCGCGCCGCCGATGTCGGACGAGTGCACGAAGCTCAGCGCGAAGGCGACGATCTCGCCACCGGCGTAGAGCGGACACCAGGTCCAGATGTCGGGCAGGTGCGTGACGAGGCCGCCTGTCGCGTCGGGGTCGTTGCTGACGCCGACATCGCCGGGCCGGTACTCCCCCAGCGCCTCGATCGCGACGCGCGCGGGCGCGCCGATCATCGTGTTGCCGGAGATCCGCTGGGGCGCGGCGAACACCTCGCCCCCGGGCGTCACCAGGCAGGTGCCGAAGTCGGCGGTCTGCTTGACGAACGTGGAGAAGCTCGTGCGGCGGATGTTCTCCGCCATCTCCTCCACGACCGCCGAGAACCGGTGGTGCAGGACTTCGAGCCGGACGGGCGAGCTACGCACGGGCGCTCCCTTCGGTGCGGATCCGCAGATTGCCGAAACGGTCGACGCGCGCGGCGAACCCGGACGGGACGTAGACGGTGGTATCCGGGGCGGACACGACGGCCGGGCCGATCAGTTCGGCGCCCGCGGCCAGCCCTGGACGCCGGTGCACCTGTCCCTTGACCAGCTGCCCGTTCTCCACCAGCAGATGCGGAACGGCTTCGGCCTCGGCGCCCGCCCGCCATTCGGCCTGCGGCAGCGTCGGCGAGGCGGCGAGGGTGACGCGCAGGCTGCGCACGTCGATCCCGGCGTCGCCCAGGTCCACGGCGTACGCGCGGCGGTACTCGGCGGCGAACGCCTCGGTCAGTGCGTCCACAGTGGACGGTGTGTCGGCGTCGAGGGTGACAGGGAGCGTGAAGGACTGCCCGTCGAGCTGGACGTCGGCCCAGCGTGTGATCTCGACGTCCGGGTGCAGCGAGTGGTCCTGCGCCTCGTACCAGGCGCGCGCTTTCGCGGTCAGCTCCGCCCAGGTCTGCGTCAGCACCGCGTCGGTGACCGCGCCAGTTGCCGGGGCGACCAGATCGACGCGCATGTCCGTGGCCAGCGCCCCGTAGGCGCACAACGTGCCCGGCGACGCCGGGACGAGCACCTCGGGCATGTTCAGCGCGCGGGCGAGCAACGCGGCCTGCACCGGTCCGGCACCGCCGTAGGCGACCATCACCAGCTCCGACGGGTCGATGCCGTGCTGCGCGCACAACGGGACCAACTGGGCGTGCATCATCGCCGTGGCAACGGAAACCGCCGCCTCTGCGGCCTCTTCCACGGTCATGGCGAGCGCTTCGGCGATGGGCCGCATCGCGGTACGGGCAGCGTCGGCGTCCAGGTTCACGGTGCCCGCCGCGAAGTCGGCCGGGTCGAGGTAGCCGCACACCAGGTAGGCGTCGGTCAGCGTCGGCTCCGAGCCGCCACGGCCGTAACACACCGGACCCGGGTGCGCGCCCGCGCTGCGCGGGCCGACCTTGAGCACGCCGGAACGGTCGACGCGGACGATCGAGCCGCCGCCCGCGCCGATGGACGAGACTTCGACGGACGGCAGGATCAGCGGGAACTGCCCGATGAGGCTCTCGGTCGAGTACGGCACGGCACCGTCCACAATGGCGCAATCGACGCTCGTACCGCCCATGTCCATGGTGATCAGCCGCGACACACCGGCCGCCGTCGCGAGCCGCACCGTGCCGGCCACCCCGGACGCCGGTCCCGACAGCAGCGTCTCGACGGCGGCGAGCAGCATCTCCTCCGGCGCCCGGTCGATCGAGCAGACCCCGCCGTTGGACTTCGTGATGTGCAGCAGGCAGCGCAGACCCAGCTCCCGCAACGACTCCGCGAGCACCCCGAGGTACCCGCCCAGCGCGCGGCCGACGTGCGCGGCGAGCACCGCGACCGTCGTGCGCTCGTACTCCTTCTCCTCCGGCCACATCGCCGCCGAGCACGCGACCGGCAGCTGGGGGAACTCCTCGGCGATCACCCTCGCGGCGAGCTGCTCGTGCGCCGGGAACCGGTGGGAGTGCAGGAAACAGACCGCGAGCGCCTCGACCCCGCCGGCCACCAGCGCACGCACCGCGCGCCGGATCTCCTCCGGATCCGGCTCCCGCACGACACGCCCACCGGCCGTGACGCGCTCGCCGATCTCGCGCACGTCCGTCTCGGCGACCAGCGGACGGCGCTCGGTGGTGAACAGGTCGATCGGGTCGTCCAGCCGCAGCCTGCCGATGCTCAGCAGATCCGGGAACCCGGCGGTGACGAGCAGGCCGACGCGGGCGCCGGAGGACTGGAGCACGGTGTTGAGCGCGAAGGTCTGGCCGTGGGAGAAGTACTCGACCTGCTCCGGTGAGACCTGCGCGTGCTCCAGGACCCCGCGCACCCCGGCCAGCACGGCTCGGGCGGGCTGCTCGGCGTCGGAGGGGACCTTGTCGGCGACGAGCTCTCCGGTCGCGGCATCCACCAGGACGATGTCGGTGAACGTACCCCCGACGTCGACCCCGAGGCGGTAGCGGGAACTCGTCATGCGGGCTGCTCCTCCTTGCTCTCCGCTTGGTTCGCCGCCGTGCTGCCCGGTGCCGCGAAGAGCCCGGCCTTGCGGCCCGCGAGGGCCACGAGCCCGGTCAGCAGCAGCGAGCCGACGATCATCAGGCTGGACACCGCCGAGGTGGTCGGGTCCTGGTTCTGCTGCAACCGCAGGAAAATCGCGACCGGCAGCGTGGTGGTGTCGGCCGGCATCAGGAACACCGACAGGTCCACCTCGTCGAACGAGGTCAGGAACGCGAATACCGTGGCGATCAGCAGCGAGGCGCGGATCTGCGGCAGCGTCACCTTCCGGAAGGCGGTGAACGCGGACGCGCCCAGGTCGCGAGCCGCCTCCTCCAAGGAGGGTTCGAGCGTCGCGAGCCCCGCGCCGACAAGCGACACCACGAACGGCAGCAAGATCAGCACGTGCGCGAACGCGACCCCGCCGACCGTCCCGTACGCCGCCGGGACGAGCGACGCGAACAGCACGAAGAAGCAGAACCCCGAGACTACGCGCGGCATCGACAGCGGCGCGATGAACAACATGCGCAGCAGCCGCGTGCCCGGCACCTCAAGCCGGTAAAGGGCATACGCCGCCGCCGTGCCGAGCACAACCGAGCAGGCCGTCGCTATCGCCGCGACCTGCACCGAATACTGGAAGCCCACCTGGAACTGCGGGTAGCTCAGCGCCTCGGCCAGCCAGTGCATCGTCAACCCGGACGGCAGCCCGCTCAGCACCTCGTCCTTGCTGACCGACGCGACCAGCACCACGACCAGCGGCGCGAGGATGAACACCGCGACGACGAACAGGAAGATCCTGCGCAACCACACGCTCATGTCGCGCTCCTCGTCCCCACCCGGCCCGCCACCAGCCTGCCCAGCAGCCCGAACGCGGCGAGCACCAGCAGCGTCAGCGCCAGCAGCACGACCGCCTGCACCGCCGCGCGCGGCCAGAGCAGCTGCTGGATGTCGGTGTAGATGCTCTCCGCCAGCACGCTGACCCGGCCGCCGCCGAGCAGCGCCGGGGTGGCGAACGCGCTGATCGTCAGCGTGAAGGTCAGCTGGGCGCCGGCCAGCAGGCCCGGCACCGTCGGTGGCAGCAGGACCTCGCGGAACCGTTGTGCCGCACCGGCTCCGAGATCGGCGGCGGCCTCACCGAGTTCGGCGGGCACCGCGCGGACGGCGGCCAGGATCGGGAAGAACGCGAACGGCAGCTCGACGTGCACGAGCGCGAGGATCACGCCCGGCTCGTGATAGAGCCAGCTGTCCAGCACGCCGCCGAGTGGCCCGCCGGTGCGCAGCAGCATCGCCCAGCCGTAACTGCGGACCACCACGCTCACCAGGATCGGCGAGAAGATCACGAACATCATCGCGGCCACCCGCCAGCCGCGGCCCATCGCGCGCAACGACCACGCCAGCGGATAGGCGATCACCACGCACAGCACGCAGACGATCAGCCCGACCCGCAGCGTCGTGCCCACTGTGGACCACAGATAGCTGTCGGACAAAGCGCTCGACCACGTACCGGCGTCGAAGGTGCTGAACAACGTGGCGGTCTGCGTGGTGCGGAGACTGTAGGAAACCAGCAACGCGACGATGGACACGAACGCCAGCAGCAGATACGCGGAACCGGGAGCGATGAGCAGCAACCCGAGCCTGCGGCGCCGCGTGTTCACGCCGCCACCGCCGCATTCGCCGCGCCGATACGCTGCAGGTCTTCGTACCCGAAGGCCACACCCACCTTGTCTCCCGCGCCGTACTCGGGCAGCGCGGGCACTTCCGCGAGCAGCTCACGCCCGGTCGAGGTGGTCACCCCGACCCGCTGTGCCTTGCCGGTGAACGAGGCCGTGCGCACGACGGCGGTCCCGCGGGCGTCGGCGTCGTCCGGCGCGACGAGCCGCACCGACTCCGGCCGGATCGCCACCGCCCTCAGCCCGCCACCGCTCACGTCCCGCAGCGAGATCCCGTCGACCTCCGTGAAATCCGGGCCGTCGAAGACGTTGTTCTCGCCGATGAAGCTCGCCACGAACCGGCTCGCGGGCCGCTCGTACAGCTCGCGGCCGGTGCCGATCTGCTCGATCCCGCCGTGGTTCATCACCGCGATCCGGTCCGCGAGTTCCATCGCCTCGGCCTGATTGTGGGTGACACACAGGAAAGTCGTGCCGGTCTCCTGCTGCCACGCGCGCAGCTCGCGCCGCATCCGCAGCTGCAGGCTCAAGTCCAATGCGGACAGTGGCTCGTCGAGCAGCAGCACGTCCGGCTTGCGCACCAGCGACCGGGCGATCGCGACACGTTGCCGCTGCCCACCCGACAACGTGGCCGGCGCACGATCGGCGTAGCCCTCCATCGCGACCAGCTCCAGCATCTCCCCCACCCGGCGGCGCACCTCCGCCTTGGCGAGGCGCTTTCCCTGGGTGCGCAAGCCAAACGCGATGTTGCCGGCCACGCTCATGTGCGGGAACAACGCCCCGCTCTGGAAGACGAGATTGGTGGGGCGGCGATGCGCGGGCGTGGTGGTGTGGTCGGTGCCGCCGACGCTGAGCGTGCCCGCGTCCGGCCGGTCCAGCCCGGCGATGATGCGCAGCAGCGTCGTCTTGCCGCAGCCCGACGGGCCGAGCAGGCAGAAGAAACTGCTGGCCGGGATCGTGACGTCCACGCCGTCGAGCACGGTGGCCGGGCCGAACCGGCGGACCAGCCCGCGCACCTCGACCGAGCTGGCCCCGAACCCGGTGTCCGTCCCGGACATCAGATATTCGCCTTGACCTGGTCGTTCCAGGCCTGGGTGGCGGCGGTGATGCTCGTGACCAGCGCGGCCCAGTCCACCTGGATGGCCTGCTCGACGGTGCTGAGCTGGAAACTCGGGCGGT
This sequence comes from Amycolatopsis panacis, assembly GCF_003600245.1. Lineage (NCBI taxonomy): Bacteria > Bacillati > Actinomycetota > Actinomycetes > Pseudonocardiales > Pseudonocardiaceae > Amycolatopsis > Amycolatopsis panacis. Next base: position 24,712 of record NZ_QZFV01000098.1, on the reverse strand, counting down.
TCGCGTAGCGGGCGTCCATGGTGGCGCCCCGCACCAGCGGCAGCGTGCCCGTCGCATTGCAGTAGGCCGCGACGTTGGCCGGTGTGAACAACTCGTTCATCAGCTCGGCCGACGCGGTGACCTGCGCGTCGTTGGAACCCTTGACGATCTGGAAGCCCTCGGGGAAGGCCATCGCGCCCTCCTTGGGCACGGCGAAGCCGATCGGGTCGCCCGCCTGGATCCACGGCTCGGCCACCCCCTGGAACCCGGGCGCGATCACGACCTCACCGGAGTTGAGCTGCTGCCGCAACTGGTCGACCGAGGAGATGAACCCGCGGAACTGCTTGGCCTTCGCGGCTTTGGCGAAGACGTCGATGCCCGGCTGCAGGTTGGTCTCACTGCCACCGTTGAGTTTCGCGATGACCGGCACCGCGTTGACACTGAATGCCGGGGCGTCCCAAGTGGTCACCTTGCCCTTGTTGGCCGCGGCGAACAGGTCCATCCACGACGTCGGCGGGGTCGGGAACGCCTTCTTGTTGTAGACCAGTCCCATCGCGTCCATGACGAGATAGGCACCCTTGCGGCCGGGGATCTGGTATTTCGGGAGCACTCCGGACAACGCGGACACCGAGTCCGGCACCGGCAGCCAGAGATCCTTGGAATTGCCCTGCGCGAAGCTCTGCGCGTTGAAGAACCCGAGGTTCAGCAACGGGTTCGACCGGTTGATCTGCACCGAGGACACCAGCTTGGGGAAGACGTCGGCGTTGGTGCCCTCGATATACTTGACCGTGACGCCCTTGGCCTTCGCATAGGCGTCGCCGACCTGCACGGGCACCGTGCCCTGCGCGCCGGCCCAGTGGAACATCGTGATCGTGGCGCCCCCCGCACCGCCCGCGCCGCTCGACCCCGGCGTCCCGCAGGCGGCCAGCGCAGCCGCGGCGCCGGCGGAGATCCCCGCGACGCGGAGGAACCCGCGGCGGTTCATGGAGTATGTGGTCATCTGCGCACTCCTCGGCAAGCGGACCCGGACCCTGAGTGGTCGTGTCGGTAATCCTGACCTGCGGCAACCTTCGCATGCGAAGTCGCATACGACAAGAGTGTCCACCATGTGGATTCTGCCCGGCCCCCTTCCGGCCAGGCGATGGCCGGAAGGGGGCACGCGGAATTTTCGCGGTGGAAACACGGGGAGGGACGCTCGGCGGGGCTTTGTCGCCGCGTCGTCCCAGCGGCGTGGTTAGGGGGCTCTGCGCAAGGGCATCCGCCGCATGGCGCGGTCCGCCGGGTTTCCGAGGGCAGGGAAGCGGCCGACTCGACGGCGTCTTCCCCGGCCAGGATCCGCGTGACCATGATCCGAGAGCGGCGGTCGACAGCTATCCCTGCTGTACCAACGCCTTCGAACCCGGCCGCCGACCTCCGGCACGGCTGCCAACGTCTCCGGACCCCGGATAACCTGGCCCCATGACCGCGTCTGCCCGGCCGAGCACCGTGACCGTCGAACTACACCCCGAGTTCAATCACTTCGGCTTGGTCGACGCCGACGCGGAGAATCCCGGTCCCGCCGTCCATGCCGCCGACCACGTTCCGTTCGCCGCCCGCGGGCCTGCCGGAGCGCTGTTCTTCACCCAGCGCGACGCCATCGTCTCGGTCCGACTGGAGGTCTGGGACCTCGAACCACCCAAGACAGCGGAAGAATTCGCGCACCGGTTCAGCGGCACTTTCACCACCGGCACCGGCTGCGTTGCCCTCGGCTCGGTCACCGCCTCACCGGCCGACCGCACCATCGACCTCTCCCCCAAGACCACCCACCACCTTCGCGCCTACCGTTCGGCCACCTTCGACGCCCCGCCGGATCCCGACGTTTCCGACACCGGCGCCATCAAGCTGCAGCGATGGCTCATTCAGGTCTGATAACCGCGGCGGCTCATGGAGTAACCGATCATCTGCGCACTCCTCGGCAAGCGGATCCGAGCCCTGAGTGGTCATGTCGGTTATCCTCCTGCGGCAACATTCGCATGCGAAGTCGCACACGACAAAGTGCCCACCATGTGGATTCTGCTCGGCCCCCTCTCGGCCAGGCGATGACCATATTCGGGCGGAAACACCGGGAGGCACACCCTGCGGTGCCTTGTCGAGCATTGTCCCAGCGGCGCGGACGCGGCGGCGCGGAGCTCTGCGCAAGGGCGCCCGCACCGGCAGCACGACGAGGTCCGCCAGGCCTCCCGAGGCCGGTCGTCCCGTGCGGTGACTGCACCCTCGGACGACGCGAGCCTCCCGAGATCACGGCCGACGGACGAGGGCAGCACGGGCCGGGACCTTGAACACGGGAGAGCGTCGGCGCCAGAGCGGCGGTCGCGTCTTCCTGGCGCGACAGGCTGACGCAAGCCGGCCAGGCGAACACTTGAGCTCGTCCTATATCAGCCGCATACAGTTTGGCCGGCGTCGAGAGACGCCGAAATAGATTCGACTGGCGAATGGAACACGTTCTTTGGTTCTCGTAAGCCAGATCTCACTATGTCAGGAGTCGGCCATCAAAACCGTTATCAAGCAAGCGTTCGTAGGCCGCGACCACCTTGGCAGGTACCACTTGCTCAATGGCAAAGCCTAGCCTCGGGTACTCCATCACCCGCTGCATGTCTCCGACGAGCATGTCGATGACCAACTTCCCGTCCCCGATTGACTGCACGTACTCGTCGAACTTCAACGGTTCGGAGGCACAGGCCACAGTAGCGTCCGGCCATGCCTTGCGGCAGGTAGCAAACGCCCGGCGCTCCATGTACGGCTTCGAGATAAGCAATAGAGACTTCGGGCAATGGCCGTGCTCAGCCAAGAGCGCACGGGAGTAGGCGATATTGTGGCCGGTGTTGGTAGCCTGGGGCTCCACGAGAATCGCCTCGTCAGGTACACCCAACTCGATCGCCCGTTCGCGGTAATGCACTGCTTCACCTCGTGGGAAGCGTGCCACTGTCGTGCGGCTGGTCGCCCCTGTGAACACCAGCAGCGGAAACAGGCCGGCGTGGTAGAGCTCTGCCGAGAAGCTGGCAACGCCGAGGTCATGACTTCCGAGCCCAATGGCCACCTCACACGGTGCCAGCTCGTGCCCCATCCGGTGGTAGTCCCAGACTGCCTCCGCGTCCTGCCAGTCTTGCTCCGTAATGAGATGGTCTGCACCGGTCACCGCGCGTTTACTCCTCTATCAGTTCACTTTAGTGGGTTTTCTCGAAAGCGTGTCGGATGCCCTCGATGCTCCGGAGCTGGTGGGAAAGTCCGTACTTATTCGACAGCCGGGCGACTTGCGTTAGGATCGCCAGGCCATTGTCCGCTGTCTGCTGGTCGGACAGCAAGATATGCGCGTGCGCGGTATCCAGGCGGACACGCTGCATGGGCGAATCAGACGATCGGCTCGACAGTGCGACGCCGATATACCGTAAGGCGTTTGTGATATCGCCAGCGCCTCGGTAAGCCAGTGCCAGCTTTTGCTGTGCCACCGACCAGTCTTCCGGCTCTTCGAGTTCTTCAAACCTTCGAGCAGCTTCGGCCATTACGTGGACTGCGTGTTCGTTATTTCCCTCCTTGCTCAGCGCGGTACCAATCCACAGATAGGCACGGGTACGGTCACGCTGACTCAGGCGACAATCGGCGGACAATACTTGATAGCGCTCGGCGGCAGGTTCAAGACAGCCGGACATTTCATCAACGACGGCGAGGGATAGTTCAACCTGGGCTGCCCGCCGCGGGACGTCCAACGTACGAAATAGGTGGTGTGCTCTTCGGTACGTCTGCCGCGCTGAACGCACGCCGGCAATCTCGCCCTGGTCACGCCGCAAATCGCCGAGCAACACCAATGACCGGGCGTGCAGGTACAGCCCGTGGCTGTCGAGGCCATGCGGGTCGAACCGCCGCAGCCACCGGCCAGCGAGACTGGCCGCAACCTTGAACTCCTGCCGGGCGAGGCAGGCAGCCGCCCGGCCGAGGTCGTCTGTCCAAGTTTCGTAGTCCCACTCGCGTGGGCCACTGCGGTAGTGGTGCGCCAGGGGTTCGGTCGTTCCTGCGCTGAGCAGCAGCTCGAACCGGAGCTTGGCGTCTGCGCCCGCCTGGCTCAGCGCCGTATCCAAGATGGCCTGCGTATCCGGCCGGGGTGACGTGTCAGCCCCCAGTGCTTCCCACTTGGCCACGGTGCGGGCCGCAACCCCCAGGTGGTCAGCGAACGCCCGCACACTCAGCCTCAAGCCACGGCGGAGCGCCCTGGCCTCACGGCCAGTCCAGAGGCGCACTGGCACCATGTGATCGACCCCCTTCCCGGACGTCCATACAACCACGTCAGCGGGCAGCGGTGCACCGGAAGTGCAGCGGAAGTGCTACAGCCGGTCATTCCCACACGAACCGACGGTGACCAGACTCGAATGGCAGGCACCGGGTTCCGGGAGAACGAGAAGAAACTCCTGAGACTTCACTGCTGAAACTCGGCGCTCGGTGTCACTCACAACTGACGGCGAGTGGGTAGTGACGTGGACGGGCATCAGTTGAACCAATGACAGGCAGAGACACAAGCACTCCACGGAGCGCTCTCCGGCGCGCCGCCTGGCAACGTCGAAGGCATCGAACCAAGTACCGGAACGCGGGAAGTCCGCAAATATTTCAGACCAGAACCGTTTATCTTGACGGAATTCGCCGATCGGATAACCGTGCCGAATTCCTCCAGGTAATCCAAAAATCGAACCGCGGAGCTTGCATTGGCCATAGCAAATACCATTCCGACACACATAGGAATCGACCGAACGTTACGAATTAAGATAATCGACGCCTGCGGTCTGACGTGCACTTTCTGTCACAACGAGGGCACGCCCGTTGCAGCAGACAACGTCGGCAAGTCCGTCGAGACATTCCAGTCGGCCGGCCGTACGGGCCGGGTGTCGATTTACGCCCGCGCCAACGGCGCAGCGTTCCTGCCCGCACCCGTCGCGCCAGACGACGGCTACGTGTCTGCGCTGGTTGCCCTGCGCCAAGCGCTCGGTGCGACCGAACTGCACCTGACCGGCGGCGAACCGACCCTGCACGCGGGCTTGCCGAAGCTACTGGCGCTGGCGCGCACGGCGGGCTTCCGGGTATGCATGACGTCCAACGGCGAACGCGGCGCCGAGCAGATGGCCGCCTGTGCCGAAGCCGGGCTTGACCGGGTGAACTTCTCGGTGTTCGGCACCACGCCGGCCGAGCTGGCCGCCGTACAGCACACTCGCTACCGCAACCCGGTACGCGCCGCCCGCAAGCTCGACGCTTTGCGCGCCGCAATCGCAGCGGCTGTCGAGCACGGCATCACAGCCAGCGCCAACGTGGTGGTGCCGGACGCCAGCCACATTGACCGGGTGCACCGACTGCTCGACGAGTACGCGCCGCAGCTCAGCGTGCGGCTGCTCAACTCGCTTGACGAGGGGCAAACCTCGATTGATGCCATTGAACAAGTCTTGGCCGCGCGGGGCGCGGTCGCTGAGGCCCGCTACGTCACCGCTGGAGTCTCTGGCTGCCGGACGGCCTATCGCCTGCCGGAGGGGCGCCGGGTGTACTTCAAGCAGATACGCCCAGTACGGCTTCCGGAAACCTGCGCTGGGTGCCGGTTCAACAATGGCACCGACTGTCAGGAGGGTTTCTATGGCGTGCGGCTGTACCGCGACCAGCAAGGGCGATATCAGGTGGGCATCTGTATCCAGCGGATGGATCTCTGCCGCCCGCTCGATGCCTTCCTGGCGTCCTCTTTGCCGGCGGAGATCCGCCGCTTCCGTGCACTTGACCATGCCCGGCTCACCGCTGAACTGAGCCAGTATCCTGCTACCGACAGCCAGGACAAGGAGTGATTTCCGTGCCCATCGAGCACGAAGCCAAAGTGCTGGACATCGACCCGGAAGCCACGGCCGCGCTCATCCTGGCCAAGGGCGGCGGGCAGGTGGGCGAGCCGAAGCTCATGCGCCGCTACGTCTACGACATCGTGCCGGGCGACAGGTCGAAGTGGATTCGGCTGCGCGACACCGGCAACGAGACGACGCTGTGCGTCAAGGAGATCACGAGCGACGCGATTGACGGCACACATGAGATTGAGACGGCGGTCGGTGACCTCGCGGCCACCAACGATCTGCTGGGGCTGATGGGGTTCACGCCGAAGTCATACCAGGAGAACCGGCGCACCAGTTTCACGCTGGACGGCGCGCGGCTGGAAATCGACGAATGGCCGCAGATTCCGCCGTACCTGGAGATCGAGGCCGATACGCAGGATGACGTAGTGCGGGTGGCTGGACTGCTCGGCTACGCCGAGCACCAGTTGACCGGCGAAAACACGGTCAAGGTGTACACCCGCTACGGGATTGAGTTGAGTGCGATTCGCGAACTGCGGTTCTGACTCCTGACCGGCTGGCGGCCGCGCGGCGGTACGGACTCGACAACGCCCCCGGTACGTCATCTGTCGGCTTACCGGGCGTTGTTGATCTTAGCGATCAAAAGAGTCCCAAGCGGGCTACCTTCGACGCCCCACCGGATCCTGATGTTTCCGACACCGGCGCCATCAAGCTGCAGCGATGGCTCATTCAGGTCTGGTGACCACGGCGATCCGCCTCGTCGTCCGGAAAGCACAGAGGCGGTGAAGGAGCGGAAAACCCCGCTCCCCTCACCGCCTCCGGTCCAGACGACACCCGGCTTCCAGCGCCACCGCGACCCACCGCCGCGGCACAACTCACCGAGTTCGGCGCCACTCAGGATCCGGCGGCCGCTCCCACGCTCGGCGTACGAGACGGCAACTGGCCGACCAGTTCGTCGACACGCTCCTTCGCGTCGCCGAACAACATCGCCGAGTTCTCCCGGAAGAACAACGGGTTCTGCACCCCCGCGTACCCCGACGACATCGAGCGCTTGAACACGACCACGTTCTTGGCGTCCCACACCGTAAGCACCGGCATGCCCGCGATCGGCGAGCCAGGGTCCTCCGCCGCGGCGGGGTTGACCGTGTCGTTCGCGCCGATGACGAGCACGACGTCGGTTTCGGTGAAGTCGTCGTTGATCTCGTCCATCTCCAGGACGATGTCGTAGGGCACCCTGGCCTCGGCGAGCAACACGTTCATGTGCCCGGGCAGCCGCCCGGCGACCGGGTGGATGCCGAAGCGCACCTCGACGCCACGCTCGCGCAGCCGGCGGGTCAGCTCGGCGACGCCGTGCTGCGCCTGCGCGACCGCCATGCCGTAACCCGGCGTGATGATCACGCTGCTCGCGTCCGCGAGCAGCTCGGCGACGCCGTCGACGGTCACCTCGCGGTGCTCTCCGTAGTCGACATCGCCGGCTGGACCGGCCTCGATGCCGAAACCACCCGCGATGACCGAGATGAACGAGCGATTCATGGCCCTGCACATGATGTAGGACAGGTACGCACCCGAGGACCCGACGAGCGCGCCGGTGACGATGAGCAGGTTGTTCTCCAGCAGGAACCCGCTCGCCGCGGCCGCCCAGCCCGAGTAGCTGTTGAGCATCGAGACGACGACCGGCATGTCACCGCCACCGATCGAGGCCACCAGATGCCAGCCGAGCACCAGCGCGAGCGCGGTCACCGCGATCAGCAGCCACAGCTGCGGGGCGGCGACGAACCACACCGTCAGCGCCACGAACAGCACCAGCGCGCCGAGGTTGAGGAAGTTCTTGCCGGGCAGCATCAGCGGCGAGGACTTGATCCGGGCGGACAGCTTGAGGAACGCCACGATCGAGCCGGTGAACGTCACCGCGCCGATGAACACGCCGATGAAGACTTCCGCCGAGTGGATTCCGCCGAGCCCGGCCGCCGCCAGCGATCGCGCTTCGGCACCACCGAGATCGGCTTCCACCTGCTGATAACCATTCCAGCCGACCAGCACGGCGGCCAGGCCCACGAACGAGTGCAGCAGCGCGATCAGTTCGGGCATGCCGGTCATCTGCACCGCGCGGGCGCGCTGCAGGCCGACGACGGCGCCCAGCACCAGAGCGACCACCATGAGCACGACGCCGAGCGCGGAGATTTCCCGGTCCACGGCGAGCGCGATGGTCGCGGCGAGCGCGACGACCATCCCGGCGATGCCGAAACCGTTGCCGGACTTGGCTGTCTCGTGGCGCGACAGGCGGGCCAGCGCCAGGATGAACAACAGGGCGGCCACGAGGTAGGCCGCCTGGGTGATCGATTCAAGAGTCATGATCAGTCTCGAACTTCCTGTTCAGGCGGATTCAGCTGGGGGAGAACATGGCCAGCATTCGCCGCGTGACAGCGAATCCGCCGAAGACGTTGATCGCCGCGAGCAGGATCGCCGCGGCCGACAGCCAGGTCACCACCGGGTTGCCGTGGCCCACCTGCACCAGGGCACCGACCACGATGATTCCCGAAATCGCGTTCGTCACCGACATCAACGGTGTGTGCAGCGCGTGGTGCACGTGCCCGATCACGTAGAACCCGATCACCACGGCCAGCGCGAACACCGTTAGGTGCCCCTGCAACGCCGCGGGTGAAGCGGCGACCAGCAGGAACAGCAGCACTCCCGCCACCCCGATCAGCCCGATCCGGGCCGCGGCCGGCACCGTCTTCTTCGGCTCCGGCTCGGCTGCCGCCGCCGGCTCGGCCGCCTTCGGCGCCGCCGAAACCTGCGCCGGCGGTGGCGGCCACAGCAGTTCCCCGTCGCGCACGACCGTCATCGACCGGATGACGACGTCTTCGAGATCGAACACCGGGGCGCCGTTCTTCTCCGGTGTCACCAGCTTCATGAGATTCACCAGGTTCGTGCCATAGAGCTGGGACGCCTGGGCCGGCAGCCGTCCGGCGAGGTCGGTGTAGCCGATGATCGTCACGCCGTTGCCGGTCGTGACCACCTGCCCGGCCACCGAACCCTCGACGTTTCCGCCGTTCGCCGCGGCCATGTCGACGATCACGCTGCCCGCCCGCATCGAGGCGACCATCTCGGCGGTGATGATCCGCGGCGCCGGGCGGCCGGGGATCAGCGCGGTCGTGATGATGATGTCGGTCTCGCGGCTTTGGTCGACGTAGAGCTGGGCCTCGCGCGCCTTGTAGTCGTCGCTCATCTCCTTGGCGTAGCCGGTCGAGGACACCGCGACGTCCGCCGCCTCGATCGACAGGTACTCCCCGCCCAGGGACTTGATCTGGTCGGCCACCTCCGGACGGGGATCGGTCGCGCGCACCACCGCACCCAGCGAGCCGGCCGCGCCGATCGCCGCGAGCCCGGCTACGCCCGCGCCCACGACCAGCACCTTCGCCGGCGGCACCTTCCCGGCGGCGGTCACCTGCCCGGTGAAGAACCGGCCGAAGGCGTGCGCGGCCTCGACGACCGCCCGGTACCCGGCGATGTTGGCCATCGAGGAGAGCACGTCCAGCGACTGCGCCCGCGAGATCCGCGGCACCGCGTCCATCGCCAGCGCGGTGATCGGCCGGCGCGCCAGGTCCGCGACCAGATCCTTGTTCAGCGCCGGGCTCAGCAGGCTGATCACGGTCGCGCCCGGCGCCATCGCGTCCAGCTGCGCAGCCGTCGGCGCGTTGACCCCGAACACGAGATCCGCCCCGGTCGCCTCCCCGATCGACGCGCCCGCTTCGGCGTACGCCTCGTCGGAAAAACTCGCCGCCACACCGGCGCCGGGTTCGACCACCACCCGGTAACCCAGCTTGAGCAGCTGGACCACCGTCGCAGGTGTCGCGGCTACCCGGGTCTCCCCCGGGACGGCCTCCTTCAGCACCCCGATGGCGCGTTCTTCGTCAGCCACGAAAACCTCCTCGTCGCCCGGCGCGACGGCCGGGTCCCTGCCTGTCTCCATCCTGGTGAACACGGGGGCGAACGCCACTGTGAACTCAGCCATCTCGATCGGTTACTCAATCGGTTCAGTTCCGCTGACCACGGGAATGTTCCCGCCGATCGGCGATACTGATCGTTCTCGGCTTCCGTTCAGCCCGGTTCGGTTCGAGGCCACTCTCGCACAGCCGCACGGCACGATCAGCCGATCATTCGTCCTTTGTGGATGGTAACGCGGGCGGCTCGGCAACCTGCCACAACAGGCCCGGCCGGGCTGTGAAGGGTCCCTTGACGGTCTCTGAGGCTGTGAAGGGACCCTTCACAGCCTTCATCGCTCCTGAAAAGCGCGTATCACGGTGTCCACTCCGGACACTTGCGCGGCACCCGGCCGAGCCGGCCGGCACGTTCGGGCGCCACGCAGGCCCGGCCCGCAAGGCTGTGAAGGGACCCTTCACAGCCATGCAGTCCGTGAAGGTGCCCTTCACGGACTCGTGCGGCAGGGCACAAAAGGGCGGTCGTCCCGGCTTCCGGGATTCCTTGGGTCTGCCCCGGACCCGACCTATAGTCCGGTTCGTGAGCAGGTCCTCTTCGATCCGGATGCGGCGGCAGGCGCCGCGCGGGATCTGCGCGTTCTGTCGCCGCTGAGCGAACCCCTTTCCCCCCGGATCCGTGCCCGCGCAGGCGAGGTGCGGGCCGCTGCTTCGACGTGCCCGTTGCCCGCCCGTGGCATCGGGGACGCCGCCGATCCCGAACGCGAGAGCAGACATGTCCGATCTTCGCAGTGTTGTCGAGAATTCCGTGCCCCCGCGGAGAAAATGGCCCTGGGTGGCCGCCGGCCTGGTGGCCGTCCTGATCGCCGCCGTCGTGGTCGCGCTGGTGCGCGGTGGGGGTGCCGATGCCGAGGCCGGCGCGAGCACCCCCGTGCGCGGTGGCACCCTCCGATTCGCGCTCATCGACTACCAGCGCAGCCCCGATCCGCAGTGGGGCACGAACTACGCCGAATCCCTCATCGGCAACAACATCACCGACAAGCTCACCTGGCAGGACCCCGCGACCGGGGCGATCACCCCGTGGCTCGCCCAGTCGTGGGAGTACACCAAGGATCTCACCGAGTTCACCTTCCATCTGCGTCCCGACGTGACCTTCAGCGACGGCACGCCGTTCAACGCCCAGGCCGTGAAGGCCAACTTCGACCAGTACGTGCACGGCGATCCGGCGCTCGGCATCCTGCCCAACGGGGCGCCGCTGCTGGCCGGGTATCAGGAGACGAAGGTCGTCGACGAGCACACCGTGACGGTGCGCTTTGCCAAGCCCAGCGCCAGTTTCCTGCAGGCATCGTCGTTCACGGCGAACGCGCAGCCGGGGTTTCTCTCCCTGTCGACGCTGAAGCTGAGCGCGCAGCAGCGGACCGACCCGAAGAAGATCATCGGCACCGGGCCGTTCGTGTACGAGTCCTGGGAGCCGCAGGTGAAGACCGTGCTGGCCCGGCGCCAGGGCTATCACTGGGCGCCGCCCGCGCTGCACCACGACGGTGAAGCCTATCTCGACAAGGTCGAGTTCAACACCGTCCCCGAGGCGAGCGTCCGCACCGGCTCGCTGGTCTCGGGCGCCATCGACGCCACCCTCGACGTCAGCACGACCGACGAGAAGCCGTTGGCGGATCAGGGTTTCCAGATCATCCACCGGGGCGTTTCGGGTACCGCGATCCACTTCGCCCTCAACGCCTCGCTCTTCCCCACCGACGATCTCGCGGTGCGCAAGGCGATCCAGCTCGGCTGGAACCGGCAGACGATCGAGAAGACCGTCCTCACCCCGTCGTACTCGATCGCCAAGTCGATCCTCGAACCGTCGGTGCCCGGCTACGCCGACTACAGCGGATCGGCGCTGAAGTACGACCCGGACCAGGCGAAGCGGCTGCTCGACCAGGCAGGCTGGGCGCCAGGTCCCGACGGCATCCGCGTCCGGGACGGCCGGAAGCTGACGGTGAAGCTGCTCGGCATCAACAACCTCGTGGCGAACAAGCCCGCCTACGAATCCGTCCAGCAGGATCTGCGCGCGATCGGCATCGACCTGCAGCTGACCGTGGTCCCCATTCCCGACTACGCGGCCCAGCAGGCCAAGGCGAAGGACAGCTGGAACGTCACCGCCGCCAACCGCTCGCGCAACGACCCCGCCGTGCTCAAACTTCAGTTCAGCCCCGCGAGCGGCAACACCTCGTACCTGTCGCAGGCGTCCCCCGGCGTGGACCTGAACGAGGTCACCAGCACGCTCGGCAAGCTGGAGACCACACTCGACCCGGCGCAGCGGGCGCAGTACACCAAGGCCGCGCAGGACCTGGTCGTGGACAAGTACGCGCTGGTCAACCCGGTCTACAACCCGTCACAGGTGATCGCGCAGGCGCAGTACGTGCACGGCATCCTCTTCGACGCCCAGTCGCGCAACCACTTCGTGGACGCGTGGAAGAGCGACGGGAAGTAAAGCCGGTGCTGCGCTACGTCCTGCTCAAGCTCGGGCGCGCGGTGTTCGTCGTGTGGGCGGCGTTCACCCTCACCTTCATCCTGTTGTTCGTGCTGCCCGCCAACCCGGTGGACCTGCTCTTCGACCCGGCCGAGCTCAACTCGGTACCGCCCGAGGTCCGCGCACAGGTGGCTGAGGGCTACGGGTTCGGCGAGCCCGTGGTGGTGCAGTATCTCGACCGGCTCGGGCACGCGCTGCGCGGCGACTTCGGCACGTCCGTCCAATCCGGACGATCGGTGAGCGGGTCGATCGCCGACGTGCTGCCGTACACGCTGCTGCTCGCCGCCGGGGCGCTCGTCCTCGCCGTGCTGATCGCGTTCGGCGTCGCCGTGGTGGCGACGTCGGCGCGGCGGCGGTGGCTGCGCACCCTGGTGGAGTCGCTGCCGACCGCGGCGGTGTCGATCCCGGTGTTCCTGTCGGGAATCCTGCTGCTGCAGGTGTTCTCCTTCCGGCTCGGCTGGCTCCCGCCGTTCGGCGACGCCGGGTGGCAGAGCCTGGTGCTGCCGCTGGTCACGCTCGCCGTCCCGGTCGCCGGGCCGATCGCGCAACTGCTGGTGCGGTCGTTCGCGACCGAGTTCCGGGCGGGGTATGTCACCACGGGCCGGGCCAAGGGCGCCACGCGCGGGCGCATCCTCACCGGGGAGGTGTTCCGCAACGCGAGCCTGCCCGCGCTCACCATCGCCGGGGTCACGTTCGGCAACCTCGTCGCCGGTTCGGTGATCACGGAGACGGTGTTCGCGCGCAAGGGGCTGGGCCGGATGACGCAGAACGCGATCAGCACCCTGGATCTGCCGCTGGTGCAAGGGATCGTCGTGTTCGTCGCCGCGTCGTTCGCCGTGCTCAACCTCGTCGTCGACCTCGCCTACCCGCTGCTGGATCCACGGCTGCGGGCCGCGCTCACCACCGGCCGGACCACGGCCGTGGCGGCGGAGAGGAGCATCGCATGACCGTCGCGGCCCTGCCCGGGGCGCGCCGCCCGGCCGTCCTCGCCCGCCTCGCGGGCCTCGCCCGCACGCCGAGCCTGGTGCTGGCGTGGGTGATCGTGCTGATCGCGATCGGCTGGGCGCTGTTCCCGGCGCTGTTCACCGCCTACAGCCCGATCGTCGGCAACCCCGATGCGGGGTTCGCCGCGCCGGGCGCCGCGCACTGGTTCGGCACGGACCGGCTCGGCCGGGACCTGTTCGCCCGCAGCGTCTACGGCGCGGGCACCACGCTCACCGCCACGCTGTTCGCCGTCCTGACCGGGTTCGGGTTCGGCTCGCTGATCGGGCTGGCCGCCGGATTCACCGGGGGCTGGGCGGACACCGTCATCATGCGCGTGGCCGACGTGTTCCTCGCGATCCCGAACCTGCTGCTGGCCATGGTCCTGGTGTCGGTGCTCGGCTACTCGACGAACAACATCGCGCTCGCGGTCGGGATCTCGTCGATCGCCTCGTTCGCGCGGGTGATGCGTGCGGAGGTGCTCGCGGTGTCCGCCCGCGACTACGTCCGCGCGGCATACGGGCTCGGCGTGCGGCGGTGGGGTGTGGTCCTGCGCCACATCGTGCCGAACGCGGTCAGCCCGGTGCTGGCACTCGCCGCGCTGGAGATCGGCAGCGCGATCCTCGCCGTGGCCGGGCTCGGTTTCCTCGGCTACGGCGCGCCGCCGCCGACGCCCGAGTGGGGTCTGCTCGTGGCGGAGGGCCGGGACTACGTGGCCGTGCATCCGTGGATCTCGCTGCTGCCGGGCGCCGCGCTCGCGGCGGTCGTGCTCGCCGCGCACCGCATCAGCACCTCGTTCAGGAAGGACCACGGCCGATGACTCTCACCTCAGCCGAAGCGGCCGCGACCGCCGCGGCGGAACCCGACGAGCCGCTGCTGCGGATCAGTGGCCTCACCGTGGACTACCCGGCCGCGCGCCGTGTCCGGATCACGGCGGTGGACGATGTCACGCTGCACGTCGAGCCCGGCGAATTCGTCGCGCTGGTCGGCGAGTCCGGATCCGGCAAGACGACCGTCGTGCAGAGCGCGCTCGGCTTGCTGCCGGACAGCGCGCGGGTGCGGGCCGGGTCGATCGCCTACACCGGCGTCGACGTGACCGGGTGGGACGACCGCCGGATGGCGCTGGTGCGCGGGAACTACGTCGGGTTCGTGCCGCAGGACCCGAACACCTCGCTCAACCCGGCGAAGAAGATCGGCAGGCAGGTCGTGGAGGCGGTGCGGTTCAACGCACCGGGCAGGCAGTCCGCCGCGCGGCACCGCGAAGCGGCGCTGGAGAGCCTGCGCCACGCCGGGCTCGACGACGCCGAGCGCGTGGCCGGGCAGTACCCGCACGAGCTGTCCGGCGGGATGAAGCAGCGGGCGCTGATCGCGATCGCGCTGGCCGGGAAGCCACAGCTGATCGTCGCGGACGAGCCGACGTCGGCCCTTGACGTGACGGTGCAGAAGGTCATCCTGGATCACCTCGCCCGGCTGCGTACGGAGCTGGGCATCGGCATCCTGCTGGTCACGCACGACCTGGGAGTCGCACTCGACCGGGCGGACCGGATCGTGGTCATGCAGGGCGGGCGGATCGTCGAGGACGGCCCCGTCGACCGGCTGCTGGAGCACCCGGCGCACAAGTACACGCGGCAGCTGCTCGACGCCGCACCGGCCCGGCACGGCGAGCGGCTGGAGCCCTCGTCCGGGCCGCGTCCTGATCCCGGAGCGGCACCGGCCGCGATGCGCGCCGAAGGGCTGGCCAAGACCTACCGGCTCCGCGGCGCACAGCGGGAGCTGCGGGCGCTCGACGGCGTGGACCTGGTGGTACGGGAGGGCACCACACACGCGATCGTCGGCGAGTCCGGTGCGGGCAAGTCGACGCTCGCGGGCATTCTCGCCGCGTTCACCACGGCGGACCGGGGCACCGCCCACCTCGGTGACCGGGTGCTGACCGGGCTGCGCCGCCGCGAGCTGCGCGAGGCGCGGCGGGAGCTGCAGTTCGTGTTCCAGAACCCGTTCACCTCGCTCGACCCGCGCTTCACCGTGCGGCGGCTGATCGCCGAACCGTTGCGCGCCTTCGGCTTGGCCGGCGACGAGCGGAAGCGGGTCGTGGAGCTGCTGCACGCGGTCGCGCTCGACGAGAGCCACCTCGACCGGCTGCCGGGACAGCTCTCCGGCGGGCAGCGGCAGCGGGTCGCGATCGCCCGTGCCCTCGCGCCGGACCCGCGGGTGCTGGTGCTCGACGAGGCCGTGAGTGCGCTGGACGTGGTGGCGCAGGGCCAGATCCTGCAGCTGCTCGTCGATCTGCAGGCCGAATTCGGGCTGAGCTACGTGTTCGTCACCCACGACCTCGGCGTGGTCCGGCTGATCGCCCACGACGTCACGGTGATGAAGGACGGCGCCGTGGTCGAGACCGGTCCCGCCGGGCGGATCCTGAGTTCCCCCGGGCACGACTACACCCGCAGCCTCCTGGCCGCTGTTCCCGGGGCGGTCCTCGCCCCCGCACCCTGAGGAGAACCGGATGTCCCGTCAGCTGCACCTCAACGTCAACATCCTCAACGCCGGCGTGTTCGGCGGGTCGTGGCGCTTCCCCGGCACGGACCCGACCGCCGCGTACCGGATCGAGCACTACACCGACATCGCGAAGAAGGCCGAGCAAGCCCGGCTCGACGCCGTGTTCCTCGCCGACGGCCCCTCGCTGGACCCCAACGCCGAACACCGCACCGGCAACAACTTCGAGCCCACCACCGTCCTGGCGCGGATCGCCGCGCAGACCGAGCGGATCGGCCTCATCGGCACGCTGTCCTCGACCTACAACGACGCGGACGAGCTGGCCCGGCGGCTCGGCGATCTCGACCACATCTCCGGCGGGCGGTTCGGCTGGAACGTCGTGACCACCGCCGGGTCCGCGGCGGCGCGCAACTTCGGCCGCGCCGGGGAACCCGAGCACAGCACCCGGTACCGGCGGGCGGCGGCGTTCACCGGGCAGGTGGTGCAGGCGTGGGCGGCGCGCACGCGCCACGCCTCGCCGCAGGGGCGGCCCGTGATCGTGCAGGCGGGTGGCTCAAGCGACGGGCGTGAGCTGGCCTCGAAGGTGGCCGAGGTGGTCTTCTCCGCCGACCAGGACATGGAGCAGGCGCGGGCGTTCCGCATCGCGATCCGCGCCGGAGCCCTCCGCCACGGCCGGGAACCCGACGCGGTCGTGATCCTCCCCGGACTGTCCACTGTGGTCGGAGGCACCGAGGCGGAGGCCAAGGCACGCCGGGAACTTCTCGACGACCTCCTGCCCGACGCCTACGGCCGCGGCCGGCTCGCCGGGCAGCTGGGGATCTCCCTCGACGGCCTGCGCGACGACGAGCCGATCCCGCGCGAACTGCTGGTGCCACCGGACGAAGCCGGCGGGTCACAAACGTTCTACCGCTTGGTCAAGCACATCATCGACAGCGAGAACCCGACGCTCGGCGCGTTGCTCAAGCGCCTTTCCGGCGGGGGCGGGCACCGGATCGTGACCGGCACGCCGGAGCAGATCGCCGACGACATCGAGACCTGGTTCCGCGCGGGCGCGGCCGACGGGTTCAACGTGATGCCCGATGTCCTGCCGTCCGGGTTCGACGACTTCGCCGGCCAGGTGGTGCCGGAGCTGCAGCGGCGCGGCCTGTTCCGCACCGACTACACGGGCACCACGCTGCGCGAGCACCTCGGCCTGGCCGTCCCCTCCCCCGAGCCCGCGCGGATCCCCCAGGCCCGCGCGGCGGTGGTGGCCCGATGAGTACGCACGTCCAGCTCTCACTGCGGGTCGGCACCGCGGACGGAGTTTCCCTGGCCGAGGCGGTCGCGCTGACGGATCTGGCGGTGGAGTCCGGCGTCACCGCGATCCGGCTGGCCGACACCGGTGCGCTCGACCCGACCGTCGTCGCGTCCTACCTCGCCGGACGACACCCCGGGATCGGGTATCTCGCGGAAGTCCCGACGACCGGCAACGCGCCGTACAACGTCGCGCGCCGGATCCTGTCGCTCGACCGCGCCACCGGCGGCCGGGCAGGGATCGTGCTGCTCGCTGGGAACGGTGACGAGGTCAGCGAAGCCACTGTGCCCGATCCCACCGCTGCCGACCCAGTACAGCGGTGGATCGAATACGCAGAAGTGCTGACCCGGCTGTGGGAGTCGTTCCCGCGCGAAGCGCTGATCGGCGACCGCGAAGCCGCGCTGGTGGTGGATACCGCGCTGGTCGAGCCGATCGGCCACGAGGGCGCGTTCTACCGGGTCGGCGGGCCGCTCGACGGGCCTTCGTCGGTGCAGGGACGGCCGCTGGTGGCAGCGGATCTCGGCGCGCTGACACCGGAAGCGGTCGCAGCATCGGCAGACGTGCTGGTGACCGACGAGGCCGAGGGCGCGGACGCCAGGGTGACCGAGGCGCTGCACCGTGTGGGCCGCACTCGCGCGGAAGTCGCGCTGCTGGGCCGGATCACGCCCGGGACCGATCCCCGCGCCTGGATCGCCGAGCACCGGCTGGACGGCGTGGAACTGGTCCCGGAAGGCGGTGCGGACGCCGCCGCGGCCCTGCTGCGGGACTGGGCCGGGCCGCGGCCGGACGCCGAGACTCTGCGCGCGGGCTTCGGGCTGGTGCCCGCGTGACCGCCGAGCTGATCTCCGCCGGCTACTCCGTGGCCGGGATCCGGGAGGCCATCGCGCCGGTACTCGCCCGGCTCGCCGCCGCTGCGGCGGAGCGGGAGCGGACCCGCACCTACGCCTTCGACGACGTCCGCGACCTGGCCGGGCACCGGATCGGGCTGCTCGGGATCGCGGCCGCCGACGGTGGTGCGGGCGGCTCGCTGCGCGAGGTCGCCGAGCTGATCGTGGCGCTCGCGCGCGCGGATTCCAATGTGGCGCAGGCATTGCGGCCGACGTTCCTGATCGCCGAACGGGCGCGTCGGCCGGACTTCCCGCACCGCGAGCGGGTTCTGCAACGGCTGCGCGAGGGCGACCTGTTCGCGGGCAGCGGCAACGAACGCACCGGCGGCGCCAGCGGCTCGGTGCACGCGACAATCCGCCGCGACGGGGACGAATACGTGGTCAACGGCGAGAAGTTCTACTCGACCGGTGGCCTGTACGCGACGTGGTTCAGCACTTCAGCCACCGGCGAGGACGGGACCGTGGTCGGCTTCACCGTGCCGTTCGACCGCGAAGGCGTGCACCGGCTCGACGACTTCGACGCGGTCGGCCAGCGCCTCACCGCCAGCGGGACCACCCGGCTGGTCGACGTGCGGGTGCGCCCCGACGAGCTGACCCCGCCGGACGCGCAGCCGGCCACCCCGTGGCGCGGGTCGTTCGCGCAGCTGTACCTCGCGGCGGTCCAGGCGGGGATCGCGGCTGCGGCGCTCGACGATGCCGTGCGGTTCGTCCGGGCCAAAGCACGGCCTATCAAGCACAGCACGGCCACGCACAGCGTCGACGACCCGTACGTGCGCGAGACCGTGGGCCGGATCGGGGCGCACGCCCAGGCGGCGCGGTCCGCGGTGCTGGTCGCGGCGGAGGTGCTGGAGTCCGCGGCCGACGGTGACCGGGCCGTGGC
Organism: Amycolatopsis panacis; assembly: GCF_003600245.1. Lineage (NCBI taxonomy): Bacteria > Bacillati > Actinomycetota > Actinomycetes > Pseudonocardiales > Pseudonocardiaceae > Amycolatopsis > Amycolatopsis panacis. The sequence continues at coordinate 5,896 of NZ_QZFV01000098.1, read as the reverse complement.
CGCGGAAGCCGCGGTGACCGTGGCGCAGACCGGGGTGATCGCGATCGAGGCGGCGTTCCGTGCCGCGGAGCTGCTGTTCGACGTCGGCGGCGGCTCGGCGACCGATCGCGGTCTCGGTTTCGACCGGCACTGGCGCAACGCGCGGACCGTCGCCAACCACAACCCGCGGCAGTGGAAGGCCGCGGTGGCCGGGGCGTTCCACCTGACCGGCGAGGACCCGCCGACCACCGGACTGTTCTGAGATCACGAGGAGCCACGATGACCACCGACTCGGGGCGGGTGCTCGGCCGCACCGGCGTGCCGATCACCCCGCTGACCCTCGGCACGATGAATTTCGGCCGCTGGCAAGAAGAAGACGAGAGCATCCGGATCATCCACGCGGCGCTGGACGCCGGCGTCACGTCGCTCGACACCGCCGACGTCTACGGCCAGGGCCGCAGCGAGGAGATCGTCGGTAGGGCGCTGCGCGGCCGCCGTGACGAAGTGTTCGTCGCGACGAAGTTCCACGGCCGCCTCGGCGACGACCCGCGCCACGCGGGCAGCTCGCGGTACTGGATCCTGCGTGCCGCCGAGGACAGCCTGCGCCGGCTCGGCACCGACCACCTGGACCTCTACCAGGCGCACCGGCCGGATCCGCGCACCGACCTGCTGGAGACCCTGCAGACGTTGAGCGATCTGGTGCGCCAGGGCAAGATCCGCTACTACGGCACGTCGGCCTTCCCCGCGCACCGGCTCGTGGAAGCCCAGTGGCTGGCCGAAAAACACGGCCTCATCGCACCGCACACCGAGCAGCTGCCGTACTCGCCGCTCGTGCGCGGCGCGGAACGCGAGGTGCTGCCCGTGGCGCGGAAGTACGGCATCGGTGTGCTGAGTTACGGGCCGCTGGCCGCCGGATGGCTGTCCGGGAAGTACCGTCTCGGCGGAGGGCAGCCGGAGTCCGCCCGCGCCGATCTCGTGCCCGGGCGGTTCGATGTGGGCCTGGACCGCAACCACCGCAAGCTCGTCGCCGCGGACGCCCTCGCCGGGCTCGCCGAGGCGCACGGTCTGTCCCTTGTGGACCTTTCGGTCGGGTTCGCGCTGAGTCACCCCGCGGTGAGCAGCGTCATCATCGGCCCGCGCACCCAAGAGCACCTCGATGCCTATCTCAAGGCCGCGACCACCGAACTGGGCACCGAAGTTCTCGACCGGATCGACGAGATCGTCGACCCCGGCACCCAGTTCCTCGAACGGGACACCGGGCAGGACACGCCCGCCCTGCAGCCCGCCGCGCGCCGTAACCCTTGACCGGAAAGGAAACCCCCGTGAGCACCCCCCTCCACACGCCCGCCGCGGACCGCTACGAACACCTGCCCTACCGTCGCGCCGGCCGGTCCGGGCTCGACCTGCCCGCGTTCTCCTTCGGGCTGTGGCAGAAGTTCGGCCCGGACCACAGCTACGAGAAGCGCCGCGAGATCGTGCTGCACGCGTTCGACCTCGGCATCACGCACTTCGACAACGCCGACCGCTACGGCCCGCCCCCGCGTGGTGCGCAGAAGTTCTTCGGCCGGGTGCTGGCGCGCGACCTCGCGCCGCACCGGGACGAGCTGATCCTCTCCACCAAGGCGGGCAATCCGATCGGCGCGAGCCCGTACCAGAAGGGCGCGTCGCGGAAGTCGCTGCTGGCGTCACTGGACCACAGCCTGCGCGATCTCGGCACAGACTATGTCGATGTGTTCTACAGCCACAGCCCGGACCTGAGCACACCCCTCGAAGAGACGGTCGGCGCACTGGTGAGCGCGGTACAGCAGGGCAAGGCGCTGTACGCCGGGATCTCGAACTACCTGCCCGACCGGGCGGGTGAGGTCGCGACGCTGCTGCGCGAGGCGGGCGTGCCGCTGCTGCTGCACCAGCCGCGGTACTCGATCTTCGACCGCCGTCCCGAGCGCAACGGCCTGCTGGAGCTGGCCGCCGAGGAGGGTTTCGGCGTGATCGTCTACTCGCCGCTCGCGCAGGGCCTGCTGACCGACAAGTACCTGGCCGACATTCCCGAGGGAGCCCGGGCGCAGGCGAGCGCGTTCCTCTCCCCCGACGTCATCGACGCCACCTACCGTGAGCGTGCGGCCGCGCTGAACAAGCTGGCCGGGGAACGCGGGCAGTCGCTCGCGCAGCTGGCGCTGCAGTGGGTGCTGCGCCGGCCGGAGGTGACGTCCGCGCTCATCGGCGCGAGCAGCACCGGGCAGCTCGACCACAACCTGCGGGCACTGGACTTCGCGCCGCTGACCGGCGAGGAGCTGGCCTTGATCGACGAGCACGGCGTGCACGGCACGGGGCTGAAGCTGTGACCGCGCCGATCGGCGCCGGGCTGGGGGACGGGCGCCCGTTCCGGCTGAACTTCCTGCTGCACCTGGACACCGACGTGCCGCCCGCGCGGGCATACCGGCAGGCGGTGGCGCTGTTCACGGCCGCGGAGGAGCTGGGCTACGACTCCGGCTGGGTGATCCAGCGGCACTTCCGGCAGGGCAAGGAGCACGTGTCGGCTCCCCTGGTGGTGCTCGCCGCGATAGCGCAGCACACGGACCGGATCGGCCTCGGCACCGGCGTGCTCGTGCTGCCGCTGGAGGATCCGCTACGGGTCGCCGAAGACGCGGCCACGCTCGACGCGCTCAGCGCGGGGCGGCTCGAACTGGGCGTCGGGTCGGGACCGTTCCCCGGGGCGTGGGAGGCGTTCGGGCAGGACCTGGGCGATCGGCACACGCTGTTCGACGCGTCCGTAGCGCGTCTGCACGAGGTGCTGGAAGGCAAGGCGCTCAACGACTCCGGCGAGGTGCTGCACCCACCGGGCACGGGCGTGCGGCACCGGTTGTGGCAGGCGACCACGAGCGCCCCGGACCACGCGCACCGTGCTGCAGCCGCCGCCGCACGGGCCGGGGACGGGCTGCAACTGTCCCGCGCGACCGCGTGGAGCGGCTCGACCGTGGCCGAGGCCCAGCGCGCGCAAGCCGAGTGGATCGCCACGTACCGCGAAGCGTGGACCGAGCCGGACCGTGCGCCTCGCGTGCAGGTCTCGCGCGCGGTCTACCCGCACCCGGACCGCGCGGTCGCGCGCGAACTGGTCACCCCGGGCGTGCGGCGGTGGCAGAGCTGGCAGTCGCACCGGCGGGACGCGACGGCGCTCGGCGTCGACGACTACCTCGCCGCCGACCACGCGCTGATCGGGCCGCCGGACGACCTGGCAGCCGAGCTGACCCGTGATCCGGCGCTGCGGCACGCCACGGACCTGCTGGTCAGCTTCGTGCCCGGCGTGCCGGACTTCGACGAGCACCTGCGGCTGCTGACCGACACGGCACGGCAGCTCGCCCCGGCGCTCGGCTGGCGGCCCGCGGCCGAGGCGGTCCCGTCGTGAGCCGGATGCACCTGAACCTGTCGCTGATGACACCTGGCCACTTTCGCCACGCGTGGCGGCTCCCCCACGCGGATCCGCTGGCATACCTGGACATCGACCACTTCCAGCGGCTCGCGCGGATCGCCGAGGCCGCGAAGATCGACGCCGTGTTCCTCGGCGACGGCCCCGCGCTGCGCGGGGAGATCGAGGACGCACCGGGCACCGGGCTGGACCCGTTGGTACTGCTGGGAAATCTCGCTGCGGTCACCACGCACCTAGGGGTGATCGCGACCAGTTCGACAACGTACAACTCCCCGTACAACTTCGCGCGCCGGTTCCAGGCGCTCGATCACGTGACGAAGGGCCGCGCGGCGGTCAACGTCGTCACCACCGGCACCCCCGCCGCGGCGGCGAATTTCGGCCTCGCCGAACACCCGGCCAAGGCGGACCGGTACCGGCGGGCGCACGAATTCCTCGACGTGGTCACCCGGCTGTGGGACGGCTGGGAACCCGGTGCCGTCGTCGCGGACAAGACCACCGGCCGTTACGCCGATCCCGCGCGGATCCACCGGATCGACCACCACGGCGAGTTCTTCTCCGTCGCCGGCCCGCTGCCGGTCGGCGCCGGTCCCCAGGGGCGGCCGGTGATCGTGCAGGCGGGCGGCTCCGAGGACGGCCGGGACCTCGCCGCCCGGTTCGCCGACGTCGTGTTCACCGTCGCGCAGACCCTCGACGGCGCGGTCGCCTTCCGCGAGGACATCCGGCGGCGGGCCGCGCGCGCGGGCCGGGATCCCGGCGACGTCAAGGTTTCCCTCGGGGTCGTCGTCCTCACCGCGGCCACCGAAGGCGAGGCACGGCGCCGGGAGCGGGAGCTGCACGCGACGTTGCCGATCGACCGGCTCTCGGCCGTGCTGCTGGGCAATCTCGGCCTGTCCACGGAGGATTTCGGCCCGGACGACCCGATCACCGCCGCCGACCTGCCGGACGCGGTGCCCGGCGGCGCGTTCTCCACCGGGTTCGCCACCGCCGTCCGCGCGCTGATCGCGCAGCGCCCGCAGACCGCCGGTGAACTGGTCCGCAACAGCGCCGGGGGCGCCGGGCACCGGCTGCTCACCGGGTCCGCCGCCGCGGTCGCGGACGACCTGCGGGCGTGGTTCGAGGCCGGCGCCGCGGACGGGTTCACGGTGATGCCCGCGGACACCGCGGCCGACTTCGCGAACTTCGCCCGGCTCGTCGTGCCGATCCTGCAGGACCGCGGTCTGTTCCAGGCCGAGTACCACGATCCCACCCTGCGCGGCCGTCTCGGTCTCGCACCCGCCCGACCGATCGGAGTCCTGCCGTGAGCGAGCAGTTCCTGTGGTACATCCCGAATCAGGCCGAACCGGGGCACCGCGGTGACGACACCGTCGAGGGCCACAACAGCCTCGCCACGCTGACCGGTCACGCGCTGGCCCTCGAAGACCACGGCTGGGACGGCGCGCTCCTCGGCGCCGGATGGGGCCGTCCGGACACCTTCACCCTCGCCACCGCGCTCGCCGCGCGGACCACGAGATTCCAGCCGCTCATCGCGATCCGCCCGGGCTACTGGCGGCCCGCGAACTTCGCCGCCGCGGCCGCCACCCTCGACCACCTCACCGGCGGGCGGGTCCTGGTGAACATCGTGTCCGGCCCGGACAACCTCGCCGCCTACGGCGACACCGAAGGCGACCAGGCACACCGTTACGGGCGCACCAAGGAGTTCCTGCAGATCGTCCGTCGCTTGTGGACGGAGGAGAACGTCACCTACAGTGGTGAGCACTTCTCCGTCACCGGTTCGACGGTCACGCCCCGCATCGTGGTCCGCGGCGAACGACGCCACCCGCGCCTGTATTTCGGCGGCGCGTCCCCCGCGGCCGAACGCGTCGCCGCGACCGAGGCCGACGTCCAGCTGTTCTGGGGCGAACCCCTCGACGGCATCGCCGAACGCATCGACCGGTTACGCGAGCTGAGCACCCGGCTGGAACGCCGCCACGCGCCACTGGAGTTCGGCCTCCGCATCACGACGGTGGTCCGCGACACGACCGCGCACGCGTGGGCCGACGCGGAGGCGAAGGTCGCGGCGATGGCGAACGGCAAGCTCGCCCGCGACCCCCTCCGCCGCGCCGCCACGGGCCAGCAACGCCTCCTCGATCTGGCCGCCCGTGGCGAAGTCCTGGACGACAATCTGTACACGACCCCGGGCAAATACGGCGGAGGCGGCGCGGCGACGACCTGGCTCGTCGGAACGGCCGGGGAAGTGGCGAAGTCGCTGCGGAAATACCGCGAACTCGGGGTGACGCATTTCGTGCTGTCGGACACGCCGTACCTGCCGGAGATCCGGCGGCAGGGCTCGGAACTGCTGCCGCTGCTGCGGGAACGCCCGGCTTTCGTGCCCGGTGAAGGGCTGTGAAGGGACCCTTCACAGACTCAGAGTCCGTGAAGGGTCCCTTCACGGACCTCTACACCGACTTTGCCGGAACCCTGGACTCCGAGGCCGTGAAGGGAACCTTCACAGCC